>CACLUN010000069.1 GCA_902610105.1 uncultured Bacteroidota bacterium | reverse complement strand
AAATCAGATTTGATTAGTTCCTCTCTTGCTGCCATCCTGCTAACATTTCCACGTAGAGTATTAATTTCACCATTGTGGCACATGTACCTAAATGGTTGAGCTAAATCCCATGTGGGAAATGTATTTGTTGAAAACCTTTGGTGCACTAATGCTAATCTTGTTACAAGTAATGGGTTTATTAAATCCAAGTAAAATCGCTGAATATCTTCTGGAATTAAAAGGCCTTTATATATTATTGTCCTTGTATGTAAGCTTGAAAAATAAAAATAATTTTTTTGAGACAATGATGAGTTATAAATTATATTTTCAGAAATTTTTCTTGCTAAATATAATTTTAAATTGAACTCTTCCTCAGATTGATTTACAGATTCTTTTGCAATAAAAACTTGTTTAATTGCTGGCTGAGACATTGCTGCTATAGAGCCTACAACTTTTGAGTGAATTGGAACATCTCTCCATCCAAGTATTTTGAGTCTCTGTTTTACAATTTCCTTTTCGAAAATATCTTTGGCATATTTTAATTGATTTAATCTCTGTGGAAGAAAAAGCATACCTACGGCATATTGTTGAGGATCGGGAATTTCAAAATCACATTCTTTTGAAAAGAATTCGTGTGGGATTTCTATTAATATACCGGCACCATCACCAGTCCTTCCGTCTGAGCTAACGGCTCCTCTGTGCTCTAAGCATGTGAGAATATTAAGGGCTCTATGAATAATATCATTCGTTTTTTCACCATTAAGGCTGCAAATAAATCCAGCCCCACAGTTTTCGTGTTCAAAAAGTGGACTATACAAACCTTGTTCTTTCATACAAAAATGAATGGTGGAATTCACCAATTTATGAAAAGAATTACCAAAATTCATACCGTTTAATACTTATTTTTATTTTTAAACTTATTAATACTAAGTTTTCAGTATTTCTACAGCTTTTTTATTTTTTTTACATATTTTGGCTCAATAATTGAGAATTTGAAAAAATAAAAATATGTTAGAAACAGTTATTATTACAGTTTTTGTACTTGGCTATTTAGGTATTGCTTTTGAGCATTCTATTAAAGTAGACAAGCTTATCCCAGCTTTAATTATGATGGCAGTCATTTGGGGAATTATCTCGTATTTTGACATGACAGTATTTGAAATTGACACAAAAAATAAAGAGTTGATGCCATATAAGCTCAAATCTGTTATGAACTATTTTTTGGGTCATACTGCTGAAATTTTAATTTTTTTGATTGGAGCAATGACTATCGTTGAGACAATTGACTTTTTTAATGGTTTTAAAACAATAAAAAAGTTGATAAAAACTAAGAGTAAAGTTAAAATCCTTTGGATTATCTGTTTTTTAGCCTTCATTTTATCAGCAATTATCGACAATTTAACTGCTACAATTGTATTAGTGACAATTCTTCAAAAACTTGTAAAAGACAGAACACTCAAACTCTGGTATGCAGGTATGATTATTGTTGCGGCTAATGCAGGTGGTGCATGGTCACCAATTGGAGATATTACCACTACTATGCTTTGGATTGGAGAAAAAGTATCTATTATTGCTTTAATCAAATTTCTCATTATTCCTTCTTTGGTTTGTATGATCATTCCAACGTATGTTGCGTCTCGCTATAAAGTTTTTCAAGGTGAAATTGATCCGCCTAAAAGTAGCGAGAAAGAAAATCCATATGGATCTCTAATTCTCAAAATAGGTTTAGCTTCAATTGTGTTTGTTCCAGTCTTTAAAATTTTTACTGGATTACCACCATATGTCGGTATGATGCTTTCACTTGCAATAGTAGCTACTATTGCAGAATTTTTAAACAATTCTTTGATTTCGATGAAGTTTGAATCAGTAAATAGTAATCATAGCCCGATTCACCATGCACTAACAAAAATAGAAATGCCTAGTATATTATTTTTTCTTGGGATTTTAATGGCAGTGGGTGCACTAGAAGCATTGGGAATTGTTTTTGGTGTTGGACAATGGATGGTATCCACATTTGAAAATGTTGATTGGG
>CACLUN010000068.1 GCA_902610105.1 uncultured Bacteroidota bacterium | reverse complement strand
AATCCTTGCCAAAGACCTTTTGAATCTTCTTTAATATATTCGATTTTTATTTTGTTAAAAAAAGGAAAAACCTCAAATCTTTTTTCCAATTGAGCTAATAGTCCAGCCATAGTCGTTTCAGATCCGTAACCAACTCTATGATAAAATGATAATAACGAAGATTCATAAATATTATTATTAGGCTGTATTAAAACATCTTTCGGCCAATGATTTTTTTTAAAAACATTGTTCTCAAAAAAAATATTTTTTATCTCTGAACTACCACCTGGGTCCGGTCTATACTGATCTCCCAAAACCATAATTGGATCATTTTCAAAATAAAAGATATTATTAGCAACAAAAACTCCTTTTGATGCTTTATCAACAGCGATTTTTGGAATGATATCTTTTCCGACATAAACTATATTGCCGTAAATGTAAGAGTTGAAGGGGCCTTTTCTTTTATTTCCATTACCATTATAACCACTTAACCAAAAGGTTTTACCCTCTTGAAAAGCTCCATTCTCACCTTTTACTCGATTACCATCATTAATACTAACATTATGTCTGTAGGAACAGTTATAATTATTACCTAAAATCTCAATAAAACCACCTGAATTATTTTTACTTAAGTTTTTTTCCACTATTATATCATTACAATTGTAATCTATGTGACAACCAGCAGAATCAGCAGGACCATTAGCATTTTGAAATATGTTACCAGAAATAAGTGCATAAGAACTTCCCCAAGTCCAAAGACCACTTCCTCTTCCCCATTTCCTAGTATCATCAAAAGATCCTGAAAAATTAATGTTATTTCCTTTGGCAATTAAATTTTTTGTTGAACTAAAAACCATCCCAGGTCCACCAGAGCTTAAGACATTATTATTCAAAATTTTTAAATTTAAAAACTGTTTATCACTTTTACCTATAAACCTTATTGCAGTGTGTGATATATTGGAAAAAAATGAATTTTCAATTTTAATATTTTCTAAATTTCCTTTATTTGAGAGATTAATAACTCTAACTCCCCAGCCGTAACTTTTTGTTCCATTTGGTGTACGTGCCTCTCTTTCATCTCTTATGTAACCAGAATCTTCAAAAAAAACATCTCTAATATTAACATCTGATATATTTAATCTATTGTAAATCTGTTCATCAGTGACTAAATATAAAATCCCTGCCCTTAAATCAGTTTTTAATTTTTCATGTAAAAATTCATTAGCACCTCCACCATTTGCAGTTATTTCAATGTTTCTTATAATTATATTGGATGAATTTTCAATAAATATAGCAGCTATTTTTCCTTTATTATTTATAGTTGGTGTTTTTCTGTTTCCATCAATAATGTAATTTGAAACTTCAATTCCGTTCTTATTTATTAAGTTAATAGTATTAGTAAAAATTGAACCATTGGCTAACAATATTTTATCACCATGTTTTAGTTTGATATTATCAATAAAATCAAGAGATTTTAGAGGTTTTTCTTTAGTTCCAAGGTTGTTATTATCGCCATGGATGGAATTGAAGTAATACGAATGACCTACATTATTTTTTTCACCTATCTGAACCTGTGAACAGGATATTAAAACATAAAGTAAAGCTATTAATAGATTTTTCATCTAATTCCCATTATATGCACCAATATTTGGCTTTGAATCACTACTTACAGCATTTCCAAAATAATCTCTCCCACCGTTATTATAAATATAATTTTTAGAATCTGAACTACCATTTATTATAAAGCCTGTTCCTAATGCTGGACTTGCAGATTGTAATTTATAGTCATTAGCTGTTGTACCACCAGGATTTACAAGAAAAGGATTTGTAAATAGCTCTGTTCCATTATGCTCATAGTCTGAAGAACCGTCGATAATTAAGTTTCCATAAAATAAATTATTCTTCCAATCATTCATTGTGCCGTCATTTCTTGTGTCAATCTTTAGTTTAGCTTTGTCGCTTATATAAATTAGGTTATTATATATGTATGTTTCTTTTGTATTTGGTCTTATAAATATCTGTAAGTGGTCAAATGGAGCATTATTATTGGCAGGATTT
>CACLUN010000067.1 GCA_902610105.1 uncultured Bacteroidota bacterium | reverse complement strand
ACTGCAAAAAATTCTGAAAAATTAAAATCATTATTAGATACTCTTCCAACAACACAATATCACAAAGATTATAAAGAAAAAATTGGTTTAGCTAAAGGCGATGTGAAAATAATTACAACAGTCAATGTTGATTTTAAATAATATTACAAAAGTGTAAGAATAGTGTACGAATCAATTTTAAGTTCTATTGAAGAAGCAAAAAAATATGAGAAAGAGTTTACAGGAGAATTTTAAACATTATGAATAAACTAATTCTACTATTACTGCTAATTCTTGGTAATGTATTGATGTATTTCATAATCAAAGCATATTATAGAAGTAATAATTTTAGATTTCCATACGAAAAATGGTATCTGAGATATAAAAAGGATGTAACATTAAGAGAAAAATTAATTTTGAGTGCATTACAACAAGTGCCCTTTGTTATATTTTACGCGAGTTATATTATTTATAAGTACTAATAATAAATTTATCTAAACGAAAAAACTAATTCTACTATTAATATTGAAATGAAAGATTTTTTTTCGAATCCTGATAATCTATTTAAATGGTATCAAGCGATTATAATTGGTTTTTTATCTGGCATAATACCACCTAGGCTTCAACTTACTTCAATTAAATGGTTTCATATTGCAATTGGATTATCTATACTATTTTTTATATATAATATTTGGGCTTATAATAGAAAAAAGAAAAAATGAAAAAACTAATTCTACTATTACTCTTTGTCTTTTTAAGTTGCGGAGAAGTATCAAGAAATTTTATTGAACCTACCAAAGAGCAATTAGAAGCTATATCATCTGGTTTTACTGAAAATATTGTAGTTGAAGATTATTGTGCCATAAATATAAAGCCTGTTTATGATGGTGTGGAATATGATGATTATTATTTCATTGCACTAAGACTAAGTAGAGAGTATAAAACATTAAATACTAAAGAAGATATTGGTATTGGTGTTTGGGTACTCGGCTCGGGTGATTTTCTTTACTCAGTTAATGATATTGCAAAAGAAAGTTCATTACACCCACCAAGTAATGTAATATCAATGAAAGACGATGAAGCTATTGATGTTAAGAATTGTTTGAATAAATAATGAAAAAATTACTTTTAAAACATTTATTGATAATAATTGCAATAATGATTGGAACTATGTTTTTATTTTTTCTTGCAGGATTTGTCGTAGGTTTAATTGAGGGATGAAAAAACTAATTCTTGTACACAGATATGAAATGGGTTAGAATAATTTGGTATATAGTTTTTTTAATCGCCTCAATTTGGGTTATTAGGAATATCATTGTTGGGAGATTTGAATGGTTAGACCTACTTCTAATTGCTTTTCTGATATCTTTTATGCCATTTCGTGTACCGAGCGACTTTAATATTTTTAAGAAGAAATGAAAAAACTACCTATAATACTTTTATTTATAAACCTAATTCTAGGTTGCTCAAACCAGGAAAAAAAAATTGTGGACAATTCCATTGAAGGAGTATGGTTTAAACAATCTGAAATTATCTTCAGCTCTGGTGCTGCGACTGATACAATATTGTATGATGGAGTTCTTAACGAAATATATGCTAAAAATTATTACATAACCCTTGTCAACAATGTTAATCTGGACTCCATCACGATGGAGGATAAAGATTTGGGATTTGCTGAGTCAGGACAATATGAAATGCAAAATGATACATTGGTCAAAAAATTAAAGTATGGTACAGCATGGATACCCAATGCAATCAAAAAGTGGAAAAAGCCTGAAAATGATTATTTAGAAGTTAAGTTTAAAGTTGATGTTTCAGATGAGTATTTTCTAAAATTCACTTCAATGGACTCTGTTGGAAATGGTCTAGCTGATTTCATGAGAAAAATAAAATAAAAAAACATATTATAAAACTACAAACCAAGACAACTAACCTAAATGCCTATTATTTTACCTAATAACAACCTTGAAGAGATTCCAAGCATCATTTTCTCAGAACTTAGAAAAGGAGCTTCAAAAAAAAAGCATCCATTTAAAAACGTAGTACTAACTACATTATCCAAAAAAAATCCAAT
>CACLUN010000066.1 GCA_902610105.1 uncultured Bacteroidota bacterium | reverse complement strand
AAAATCTCTTGAATTGGATTCTGACCAGCTGACCTTTCTCTATGCATAAAACGATGGCCAGGACTTACGTTTAATTTGACGCTAGCAAACCCTGCTCCGTCTTGACCACGATTATGCTGTTTTTCAAGCATTAAGTACAGTTTGTTTAGGCCGTAAGCAGATGACCCATACTTTTTTTCATAAAAATCCAGAGGTTTTAATAATCTAATAAGAGCTAACCCACATTCGTGGTTTATTTGATCACTCATTGTTTATTAGACAAAATAACAAAATTGTTATGAAACCTTCATTAAATAAGATTTGAAAATTTCAATCCTTTCATCAAGTTTTTTTTTGTCGAGTTTTTTTAACCCCTCGACCCCAAAGCTTTCAATACAGAAAGATGCGACTACAGTTCCAAAAATCATCCCTGTTTTTATAGATTCAAAATTAATTTTCTCTTGGCTTCCTAAGAAACCTGCAAGGCCTCCTGCAAATGAATCACCAGCTCCAGTTGGATCAATCACTTTTGAAACAGGATAAGCAGATAACAAATACTTTTTTGATTTAGAAATCAAAACCGAGCCTTTATCTCCTTTTTTAATAATTGAATACTTTGGTCCCATTTCTAATAGTTTTTTGGCTGAGTTAAGCGGGTTTTTTTGACCAGTTAATTGTTCAGCTTCCTCATCGTTAATTATAATTAAGTCTGTTTTTTTAATGGCTTTTTTAAGCTCATTCATGGCAGTATCCATCCAAAAATTCATTGTATCTAGAATAACAAAACTTTTTTGGTTAATTAATTGAGATATAGTTTGGTTTTGGACTGAGGGATGTAAATTACCTAATAAAATGATTTCTGAATTTTTGTACTCTTCTTTTAGGATGGGCTTAAAATTTTCTAAAACATTAAGCTCAGTTGATATCGTATCTCTACCGACCATATTTTTATGATATTTTCCTTTCCAGTAAAATGTTTTACCGCCTTTAATTATTTGAATCATTTCAGTATTAATATTTCTTTTTTTTAAAAAATTGATTTCATCTAAAGGAAAATCCTCTCCTATTACAGAGATAATTGCAAGGTTTTTTGAAAGTAGACTAGCTGCTAGACCTATGTAAGTCCCAGCTCCTCCAATAACTCTTCCAGATCTTCCAAATGGAGTTTCAATGTCGTCAAAAGCAACTGTTCCTGTAATTAAAATATTATTTATCATATTCAACATCCCTTCTAAGTTCCAGGCTTTTACTGGCTTCGACTGCTAGATAATCGCATCTTTCATTTAAAGGGTTATTACTATGGCCTTTTATCCAAAAAAATTTTATGAAATGTTTATTATAAATATTCAAAAAACGAATCCATAGGTCAGGGTTTTTTTTATTTTTAAATCCTTTTTTCTGCCAATTAAAAACCCATTTTTTTTCTACCGATTCGCTGACATATTTAGAGTCAGTGTAAATATGTATTTTTTGATTGTCTTTTTTTACCTTTTCTAAAGCTATAATAACAGCTAGTAATTCCATTCTATTATTAGTAGTTTTTTTAAAGCCTGCTGAGAACTCCTTTTTGTAGTCGGTACCTGTTTTTAACATTACAATTCCATATCCTCCGGGACCTGGATTTCCTCTGGATGAGCCGTCAGTATAAATAATTATGTCTGGATTAACCATTTAATAAATTAAATATTATTTTAGGGTAATATTCATGTTCTGCTTTAAGAATTTTATTTGCTAGCTCTGTAACACTTGACGTATTAATTTTTATTTTTTTTTGAAAAATAATATCTCCGTCATCATAATTTTCGTTAACATAGTGAATTGTAAACCCTGAATAAATGTCCTTATTTTCTATAACCTTTTGATGAATATTTAACCCGTACATACCTTTGCCTCCATATTTAGGTAAAAGTGCAGGATGAATATTAATAATTTTATTTTTAAAAATTTCAATAATTCTTTGTGGAATTTTTCTTAAAAAACCAGCCAAAACAATTAATTCTGGATTAATTTTTATTAGGTCATTTAATACTTTTTCTGAATTCAAATCAAAATTATTGAAAATCATTTTATTAATTTCATACTTTTCAAATCGCTGTAAAACATGTGCATTGGGATTATTACAATATAATTTTTCTACTTCAATATTAGAGTTGTTGCTAAACTTTTGGAATATGTTTTCAGCACTTGATCCGCTACCTGAAGCAAATATTACAATCTTTTTTAAAGGCAATTTTTATTAATCTATATCTGTTAATTAAAATTACGTTAAAATTATAATTTTTAATGTAAAGTTTTTTATTTTTGTCGACAACGATAAACCAAATTATTATGTCAGATATTTCCTCACGAGTTACTGCAATAATTGTTGACAAATTAGGTGTTGACGAAAATGAAGTAGTCCCAACAGCTAGTTTTACAAATGATTTAGGTGCCGATTCACTTGACACCGTTGAATTAATAATGGAGTTTGAAAGAGAGTTCGATATTCAAATTCCAGATGATCAAGCTGAAAAAATCGAAACAGTTGGT
>CACLUN010000065.1 GCA_902610105.1 uncultured Bacteroidota bacterium | reverse complement strand
CTAGGTAGAGAGGGATCTGATTATAGCGCTGCTATTTTTGCTTATTCATTAAACGCAGAGTCGTTAAGTATTTGGAAAGATGTTCCTGGTTTGCTGAATGCAGATCCTAAATTTTTTTCTAATACTAAATTATTGAATCAAATTTCATATTCAGAAACAATTGAACTGGCTTTCTATGGAGCATCTATTATTCATCCAAAAACCCTTCAACCATTACAAAAAAAAGAGATTCCTTTATTTGTAAAATCATTTAAAAATCCTCTTTCAAAAGGAACGGTAATTTCTAAAGGTGTTGATATTAATCCTCTTGTTCCATGCTATATATTTAAAGAAAATTTAACTCTATTAAAAATTTCATCACTCGATTATTCATTTATGGTTGAGGATAATATTAGCCATATTTTTAAGCAACTTCATGATTTAAAAATGAAAGTTGATGTTATTCAAAACTCTGCTATTACTTTTTCAGTTTGTTTTTTCGATAAGTATAATAAGATAAATGAACTTATAAGTAACCTGGAAGGTAAATTTAAAATTCAAATTCATAAAAATGTATCACTGTTTACAATTAGACATTTTGATGAAAAATCCATTAAAAAAATTAGTGATAAAAGAAAATTGCTTTTGGAACAAAGAACAGAAAAAACAGTGAAATTAATCTTCTCTAACTAAAATATTTATCTGAAAATTCTTTACAAAATAACTTTATTTCCACTCTACATTTTTCAAATGCACTATCATTTAGTTTAGATTTTTTAATTGAACTAGGATCAAAAAAAGCACGATGAGTTCTAATTGCATTTTTTGAGAAAAAAATTGGACATTTTTCCTGTGCGTTATCACATACGGTAATAATATGGTCAAATTCAATACTCTTAAATTCATTTATATTATTAGAGGTCTGCTTTGAAATATCTATACCATCATCTTTCATTGTTTTTATTGCTAAACTATTTATTTCGTGATTGTCAACCCCAGCACTATGTACATTTGCTCTATTTTTTAAAAAAAACTTTAAATAACCCTCAGCAATTTGACTTCTACATGAATTACCAGTGCATAAAATCAAAATCTTTTTATTTCCCATATAAATCTTTAATTTTTTCTAAAACAACTTGAGCTAATTTTAATTTACTTTCAATTGACCAGCCTGCAACATGGGGTGTTAATACTACTTTTTCGGATTTCTTGAGGTACTCTAAATCACTATTTGTATTTAAGTTCTCGAAGGATTTCGATTCATTTTCTATTACATCTAGACATGCTCCTAAAATTTTACCTGTTTTGATACCATCTACCACATGAGATGTTTTTAAACATCCTCCTCTAGATGTATTAATGAGAAAAAAAGGTTTTTTGCAATTATTGATAAAGTCTTTATTAATTAGTTGAAAGCTTGAATCATTAAGATTTGTGTGCAGGCTTATTATGTCACAGCTATTCATTATTTCATTAATGCTAACTTGAGTAGCATATTTATCAGAAATTTCTTCAATAATATCGTTGCATAAAACTCTTACATTAAACCCTGACAATTTTTTAGCTAAACTTTTTCCTGTATTTCCATAACCAATAATTCCAATAGTTTTGCCATCCAATTCAATCCCTCTGTTTTGTTCTCTTGCCCAAATATTATTTTTAATCTCATTATTTGATTTAATAATTTTATTTAACAGAGTTAAAAGCATTCCAATAGCATGTTCACCTACAGCATTTGCATTTGCCTCTGCAGCAGAAATTATCTCTATATTTTTCTTTTTAGCATAATCAGTATCAATATTTTCTAGGCCTGATCCAACTCTGGCTATAAACTTTAAATTTTTACAAGAGTCGATAAATTTTTTATCAATTTCGATTCGGCTTCTTAGAATTATCCCTTGATATTTTGAAATCTTTTTTTCAATTTCTTTTTTGTTAGATTTTAAGTCAAAGTAGTTTTTAAAGCCAAGTTTTTTTAATTCATCTTTTAGCAGTTTATGATTTTCATCTAAATGAATTATTTTACGCATTTTAGAATCCAAGGATAATTTTTGCTGTATAGAAAAATAATAATATGCCTATTACATCATTTCCAGTAGTTATGAAAGGGCCGGTAGCTATTGCGGGATCAATACCAAATTTTTCAAGAATAATTGGAACTGAAGTGCCAATTAAAGCAGCAACTATAATTACTAAAATCATTGAAATAGAAATTGTAATACTCATATCAATGCTTTGATTTATTAAAAGTCCAAAAACTATAATAATTAAACTTAGTATAATTCCATTGAGCAAAGTAAGACTGATTTCCTTTATGAGTCTAGAAAGTAAGCTTCCCTTTATTTGATCATTTGCCAATCCCTGAACTACAATTGCAGATGATTGAACACCAACATTTCCAGCCATTGCAGCAATTAAAGGAGTGTAGAAAAACAGAGCTCTTAATTCTTTTGTAGCCATAATACTTTCAAAGTTTTCCAATATAAAAACACTACCTAGTCCTCCAAATAATCCAAGTATTAACCATGGTAACCTTGCTTTAGTTAATTCTAAAATAGAATCATCTGCTTCAACATCATTAGAAATTCCTGCCGCAAGCAAATAATCTTCTTCAGCTTCATCTTTTATATAGTCAACTATGTCATCAATAGTAATTCTTCCTAATAGTTCAATTTTATCATTAACA
>CACLUN010000064.1 GCA_902610105.1 uncultured Bacteroidota bacterium | reverse complement strand
CTGATAAATATATTAGTAAAACTGATAATATTTTAGCTATAAAAGAAAAGGAAATTTTATCAATATAACATGCCACAAAAGAGTGAAATAAAAATTGTTTTTGAAAGTAAAAATATTGGTGATAATATTTCGATAAGTGGATGGGTAAAAACATTTAGATCAAATAGATTTATTGCTTTAAATGATGGTTCATGCTTAGAGGATATTCAATGTGTTATTGATTTTGAAGAGTTTGATAAAGAAATTTTATCAAAAATAAATACGGGGACATCTTTAAATATTAAAGGAGAAATTGTAGAAAGCCAAGGAAAGGGTCAAAACATTGAGATATCAGTTAAAGAAATTAACATTCTTGGCTTAAGTAACCCAGATGAGTACCCAATTCAACCTAAAAAACATTCTTTTGAATTTTTAAGAGAAAATGCGCATTTAAGAGTTAGAACAAAGACAATTAGCTCTGTCATGAGGATTAGATCTGAACTTTCATATGCTATTCACAAATTCTTTAATGAAAATAATTTTTATTATATACACACTCCTATTATAACTGGAAGCGATGCAGAAGGTGCAGGTGAAATGTTCAAGGTAACAACTCTTGACTTAAACAAAGTTCCAAAAGATTCTGATGGAAAAATTGACTTTACTAAAGATTTTTTCTCAAAGGAAACAAATCTAACAGTCTCTGGCCAATTAGAGGCCGAGTCTATGGCTCTTGGCCTTGGTAAGGTTTATACATTTGGGCCAACTTTCAGAGCTGAAAATTCAAATACCTCTAGACACCTTGCTGAATTTTGGATGATTGAACCTGAAATGGCTTTTTATGAACTTGATGACAATATAGATCTTGCTGAACAATTTATTAAGTATATAATTAAGTATGTGAATGATAAATGCAAAAATGAAATTGTTTTTCTAAGTAACAGATTGGAAAAAGAAGAACAAAATATTCCCAAAAATGAAAGAAATGATTTTAGCTTGGAGGAAAGAATAAACTTTGTTATAAATAATGATTTTGTTAGAATAACATATAGCGAAGCATTTGATATCCTAAAGAACTCGAAACCAAATAAAAAAGGAAAATTTAAATTTCCATTAGATGAGTGGGGTGTTGATTTTCAAAGTGAGCATGAAAGGTTTCTAGTTGAAAAATATTTTAAATGCCCTGTGGTTGTATATGATTATCCATCAAAGATAAAAGCATTTTACATGAGAATGAACGATGATAAAAAAACAGTAAAAGCAATGGATATACTTTTTCCTGGCATTGGAGAAATTGTTGGAGGTTCACAAAGGGAAGAAAGAATTGATGTATTAAAGGAAAGGATTAAATCTTTAAATATTGATGAAAAAGAATTATGGTGGTACCTAGATTTGAGAAAATTTGGAACTGTAAAGCACAGCGGTTTTGGATTAGGACTAGAAAGACTTATTCTATTTATTACTGGTATGGGAAATATTCGTGATGTAATTCCATTTCCAAGAACACCTAAAAACGCAGAATTCTAAAGTTTATACACTGTTATTTTGTAATTTTGATTGATTACTATTTATGTTAAATCAAAAGTTACAATTAAAACTTTCTCAAAAATTATCTCCACAACAGATTCAGTTGATGAAGTTAATTCAATTGTCAACTCTTGAATTTGAACAAAGACTCTCAAGAGAAGTCGAGGAAAACCCTGCCTTAGATACAATAAATGAGAATCACGATATTGAAAATGATGATTTTGAATTTGCTGAAAATACTGAGAAGGAAGAAAAATCTGATGATGAAATTGATATTTCAGATTATTTATCAGACGATGATACACCAGATTATAATTTAAGATCTAACAATTATAGTGAAGAAAATGAAAGAGCTATTCCATATGCAGCAGGAATATCTTTCAATCAGTTTCTTAAAAATCAATTGCATTCTTTTTCTTTTAAAAATGAAGAATTGGATATTGCTGAATTTATACTGGGGAGTTTAGATCAATTTGGATATTTAAGAAGAGATCTTATGGATATTTCTGATGATTTAGCTTTTACTATGGGAATATATGCTGACGAGAATAAAATTCAAAAAATTCTAAATAAAATATATCTTTTAGACCCGGCTGGAGTTGGGGCGAAAAATCTTCAAGAGTGTTTACTATTACAACTAAAAAGAAAAGAGACAACTAAACATATTTCGAATGCTTTAAAAATAATTAAAAATTTATTCGATGAATTTTCAAAAAGACATTTTGATAAAATTAAAACCAAATTAAACATTAGTGATGACGATCTTAAAGATAGTATTTCCGAAATAGAAAAATTAAACCCCAAGCCTGGAGGAGCATATAATGAAAATACAAAAATAAACTCTTCAATAGTTCCTGATTTCACTGTTGAAGTTAGCGATGGTGATGTAAAATTAAAATTAAATTCAAGAAACGCTCCAGATTTATACGTTTCAGAAGAATACAAAAATATGTTATCAGGCTACTCTGAATCAAAGGAGAAAACTAAAAGTCAAAAAGATGCTGTAATGTTTATCAAACAAAAACTTGATTCTGCAAAATGGTTTATTGAGGCAATAAAACAAAGAAATCAAACCCTAATCATGACAATGTCAGCAATTATAGATTTTCAGAAAGAATATTTTTTAAGTGGAGATGAAAAAAAATTAAAACCGATGATTTTAAAGGATATTGCTGAAAAGATAACTATGGATATCTCAACAATATCAAGGGTTGCTAATAGTAAATATGTTGATACCCCATATGGAATTAAATTAATAAAATCATTTTTTTCTGAGGGTAT
>CACLUN010000063.1 GCA_902610105.1 uncultured Bacteroidota bacterium | reverse complement strand
TAGCATGTTGTTCATGTAGACCAAAGTATAGTCTAACAACATCAGCTTCTCTTGGTGTTAATGTCTCTAAAGCTCTTTCAATCTCAGTTTTTAGCGATTCATGAAGAAGTTTTTTGTCCGGATTTGGTGATTCACCGCTTTTTAAAACATCATATAAGTTGGAGTCTTCACCTTCAACCAGTGGAGCATCCATTGAAACATGTCTTCCAGAATTTTTCATAGATTCCTTAACATCAGATACAGTCATGTCAAGTTCTTTAGCAATTTCCTCTGCAGAGGGAACTCTTTCATTAGCTTGCTCTAGAAAAGCATACATTTTATTAATCTTATTTATTGATCCAATTTTATTAAGAGGTAACCTTACAATTCTAGATTGTTCAGCGAGTGCTTGAAGAATGGATTGTCTTATCCACCAAACAGCATAAGAAATAAACTTAAAACCTCTAGTTTCATCAAATCTTCTGGCAGCTTTAATTAAACCAAGATTACCTTCGTTGATCAAATCAGGAAGGGTTAAACCTTGATTTTGATACTGCTTTGCAACTGATACAACAAATCTTAAGTTAGCCTTAGTTAATTTTTCAAGCGCAACTTCATCTCCAGCTTTAATTCTTTGGGCTAAATCAACTTCCTCCTCAGCGGTAATTAAATCTACTTTTCCAATTTCTTGTAAATATTTATCGAGGGATGCAGTTTCTCTGTTGGTAACCTGTTTAGTAATTTTTAATTGTCTCATCTAATTCATTTACTTATTTATACGATAAAAAATTAAAAAGGTTTCAATTTACTTATCTTTTTTTGGAGGTCTTTCTAATAAAAGACGTCTTGAAACTTTTTGTTTTTTGGTTCTCGGATCAAAACCTACATATTTAACATCAACAAAATCTCCTAACTTTAGATAGTCTTCTACTTTCTCTACCCTTTGCCATGCTATTTCAGAAATATGTAGAAGAACCTCTTTACCAGGTCTAAACTCCACAACCGCTCCAAAATCTAAAATCTTTACAACCTTAACATTGTAAGTTTCACCAACTACAGGACTAAATGTTATATCTTCAATTTTTTGGATAACAGAATCTATCATTTCTTGATTTGTTCCCATAATTTCCACAACACCTTTTTCGTTTTCTTCCTCAATTACAATTGTTGTTCCTGTTTCTTTCTGCATCTCCTGAATTACTTTACCACCAGGACCAATAACAGCACCAATATAATCGCCATCTATAATCATTTTAACCATTTTTGGTGCATGTGGCTTGACTGAATTTGATGGTTTATCAATTGTTTTAGTCATTTCATTTAAAATCTCAATCCTTCCAATTCTTGCTTGTTCAAGTGCTTTCTCTAATATCTCATAAGATAGACCTTTGATCTTAATATCCATTTGACATGCAGTGATTCCATTTTCAGTTCCTGTAACCTTGAAATCCATGTCACCCAAATGATCTTCATCACCTAATATATCTGATAATATTGAATATCTTTCTCCATCAGAGATTAAACCCATAGCAATACCAGAAACCGGTTGGGATATTTTTACACCCGCATCCATTAAAGCCATAGTACCAGAACACACAGTTGCCATAGAAGATGATCCATTAGATTCTAAAACTTCAGCTACAACTCGAACTGTATATGGACAATCATCTGGAAACACTTTCCCAAGTGCCCTTTGTGCCAAATTTCCATGACCAATCTCTCTTCTAGATGTTCCTCTGAGAGGCCTAGCTTCACCAGTTGAAAATGGAGGGAAATTGTAATGTAAATAAAAATTTTCTTCTCCTTGATTTGTTGGGGAATCAATTATATTCGCATCCCTTGAGGTTCCAAGAGTTACAGTAGCTAATGCTTGAGTTTCCCCTCTGGTAAAAATTGCAGACCCGTGAGTAGAAGGTAAATAAGCTACTTCACACCAAATCGGCCTAATGTCTGTAGTCTTTCTTCCATCAAGTCTGAGTCCTTCACATAAAACTAACTCTCTAACTGCCTCTTTTTCAACTTTAGAAAAATAACTCTTAATCAAACTACCATTCACTTCTAATTCTTCTTCTGAAAAAGATTCCAACAATTCATTCTTAATTTTTGAAAATTGTTCAGACCTATCTTTTTTACCCAAACCTTGTCTAGCAATTTCATAGCATTTACTGTAACAATTTTTGTGTATTTTACTTAATAAATCTTCATCTTCAATGCCATGATCATATTCTCTAACATTATCAATTCCTACTTCCTTTACTAATTCTTTTTGAACATCAATTTGTACTTTGATGGCTTCATGACCAAACTTTATAGCTTCAATCATTTCCTCTTCAGAAATTTCGTTGAATTCACCTTCTACCATTGAAACTGAATCATAACTAGCTCCTACAATTATATCAATATCTGATTCGTTTAATTGAGTTCTACTGGGGTTGATTATGAATTTTCCTTCCAACCTAGCAACTCTAACCTCAGAAATTGGATATTCAAAGGGTATGTCTGAAAGTTGAATTACAGTTGATGCAGCTAACCCGGCAAGAGAATCTGGCATGACATCTTCATCATGTGACATCAGTTGAATCATTACCTGCGTTTCATAATGATAATCTTTTGGAAAGAGTGGTCTTAAAACTCTATCAACTAGTCTCATAGTAAGAATTTCATCACTTGACGGTCTAGCTTCTCTTTTGAAAAAACCACCAGGAAATTTTCCAGATGCAGCAAATTTTTCACGATAATCAACGGTCAATGGCAAAAAATCTACTGGACTGGCTGTCCGTGATGACACAACTGTCGCTAGAAGCATTGCATCACCCATCTGGATTACTGCTGAACCATCTGCTTGCTTTGCTAATTTTCCTGTTTCTATTGATATTAT
>CACLUN010000062.1 GCA_902610105.1 uncultured Bacteroidota bacterium | reverse complement strand
GCAATTGGTGTAGCATTAGCAAATCCTACATTTAAGAGTGATGATAATAATCCACAAGTAACTGCAATTAAAATCCCCTTCACAATATTACTTGACTTATTATCACTACTTAAAAGTTTATCTCTGTCAATTCCAGCCTTTGCAGTAATAGCAACACCAATTAAGGAAATTAGTAAACCACCAATTATATAAGGAAAAGAAGGCTGAGAAGTAGCATTTTCAATTTGAAACAAAGGAATTAGACTTCCAGCAGAACCAGCTAAACCCATAACAATACCCATTGTCAATGACAATCCAATATAGGGAACACTAACTCCAAACATAATACCACCAATTCCCCACAGGAATCCAAATAACATTGCTAAATAAATGGCATCTTTTGGTGAATTTGCAATAATTTCAAAAAGATCTGGAATTGCTACTATTGCCCATATCATAGGAAATAAAATCATTGCAACCAATACATGTACAACCCACCATGATTCCCAAGACATAGGATTCATATACTTCATACCTAGACCAAAGGTTCCTTGGAAAAAACTAGCAAAAATTAACAGTAAAAAAGGTAAAAATAGTTCCATAATAACTTATTTAGCAATACTGATTCTTTTTTTTATTAAGTAGTCCTCCAATGCCAATTCTGAGCAATCATGTCCAATTCCGCTCTGTTTAATTCCACCATGAGGAAGATATATGTCATACTTTATCCCATTTACATGAATTTCGCCAAAATCAAGCTCATCTACAAACTTATCAATTCTTTTTTTGTCTTTAGTAAATAAATATGAAGCAAGTCCATATTGGGTTTTATTAGCCTGATTTAAAACCTGATGCTCATATTTAAATTTAATTATACTTGCAACTGGTCCAAAAATCTCCTCATGAAAGATTGACATTGATTCATTAATTCCTGAGATAACTGTTGGTTCAAACCAATTACCATTCATTTCAGGAATTCCTCCTCCATACTCTAAATTCCCACCTGAATCAATAGTATTTTTAATTAAATTAGTTATTCTATCTCTTGAATTTTTAGAGATTAATGGTCCGATTTCAAAATCTAAATCTTCTGAATATCCAATTTTTAAATTTTTTGCTTTTTCAATTAAACCATTTAAAAACTTATCATATACTTTTTCATGAACAAAAAATCGATTAGCAGCAACACAGATTTGTCCACAATTACCAAACTTTATAGCTGCACCTATATTGATTGCAGTCTCAATATCAGCATCATCGAAAACAATAAAGGGAGCATTTCCACCTAATTCCATACTGTATTTTTTAATTGAAGTTGAGGAGTCAGAAATAACTTTTTTAGCCGTCTCTGTAGAACCGATCATTGTTATTAGATTTGGAATTGTACTTTTAGAAAGAGTTTGAGCAACTTCAGTTGGCTCCCCACATATAATATTAATTACACCTTTTGGAAAATTAATTTGTTTTAAAAGATTTCCTAAGATATATAAAGATACTGGAGATAATTCTGAAGGTTTTAGTATAAGACTACATCCAGAAGCCAAAGCAGGTCCAATTTTAAATCCAGCATTCAGTAGAGGAAAATTCCAAGCTAAATAAGCTACAACAACTCCAATTGGTTTATATATTAGTTTGTGATTGTGAGTATCATCGTTTACAGCAATCTTCTTTTGCTTAACAAAATCATCAATTACATCAGCATAATATTCTAAACTATTGGTAATGGATTCAATATCCTCAGCTGTAGCTGAATATGGTTTACCCATTTCATATGATATTGCTTTTCTTAGTAAGACTTCGTTTTCCAGTATTTTTTCTCTAAACTTAGACATCCACTCTTTCCTAATGCTTAAGGGTAATTTCGACCAGACTTCAAAACCTTTTGAGGCAGATTCCAAGGCTACTAGAGAATCTTTTTGGTTGCCCCAAGCCAATGAAGCGATTTTCTCTCCATTCAATGGGCTGTAAATATCTTTTGTAAAATTATCAACTGATGATTTCATATCACCATCAATATACATTTGAAGATTTCCAAATTCCATAATCAAATTTTTACTTTGTTAAGATAGCTTTCATCAACATCGATTCCTAAGCCTGGTTTAGTGTTAACTTCAATATAACCATCTTTCATTACAATATTATTTTTAATTATATTTTCTCTTATTTTATTTTCCGTTCTGTCGTACTCAATATACGCATCCTCTTGATATAATCTGCCTGGAATCGATTCAAGATTAGATATAAAGTTAATTGCTGTAAAGAATGCAATTCCTGAGCCCCAGGTATGAGGGATAACTTTTATACCTTTTGTAGACGATAATGCTGTTATCCTCTTAGCCTCAGTTATACCTCCACAAGCGCATATATCCATTTGCAAAAAATCAATACAATTTTTATCAATAAGTTTTTGAAATCCATATCTAAGATATTCACACTCGCCTGCTGCAACGGGAATTGATGATTTTGCTTTAAAATCAGAATACTGATCATAAAATTCAGGGGAGAGTGGTTCTTCAAACCACTTAATATCAAAACTTTCTAATTTTTTTGATAATTGTAAAGCCTCATCATATGAATATGCATGATTTGCATCAATCATAAGTTCAATATCATAACCAATTGTATTTCTAACTTCTTTAACATTTTTAAAATCATCTTTTAGATTTAGACCAACTTTCATCTTAATTGATTTAAAACCATCATTTACATATCCTAAAGCTTCTTGGCACAATTCTTCTGTAAGTGTTTTTGATTTGGAAAAATAAAGGCCAGTAGCATATGGTCTAATTTTATCTCTATGTGAGCCTCCTAAAAGAGTTGAAATTGGCTGCTTGTGATATTTTCCCTTTATATCCCATAACGCAACATCAATCGCACTTATTGCTGAAAGAAATACACCAGATCTTCCATAGTCATGAACTCTCCTAAATAATATTGACCAAATAACATCGGATTCAAGAGGACTCATGCCAATTATA
>CACLUN010000061.1 GCA_902610105.1 uncultured Bacteroidota bacterium | reverse complement strand
ATAAGATCTCATACGAAATGGCAAAATCAACAAAAAAAATATTCAATTCAGATTATGTTATATCTACAACTGGGAATGCTGGACCAGAAAACTATGATGAAATTTCTAAAACTGGTCAGGTGTTTATAACATTAATAACGCCCATTAAATCAATTACAAAAGAATATTCACTTGATGCAGATAGATTGGAAAATATAAAAAAAACTGTTGATTTTGCAATTAATCTACTCTATAAAAATCTGATCAAGTAAATTTGTCAAAACTCTAAAAAAGTTGTTTATTTGCAACCCAAAGATGTAGTTATGTCTAAAATATGTCAGATAACAGGTAAGAAGGTTCAATTTGGCAACAATGTCTCCAAGGCTATTAATAAGACCAAAAGAAGATTTAATGCTAATATAATCTCAAAAAGATTTTACATTCCAGAAGAGGATAGGTGGGTTAAATTAAAAGTCTCAACATCTGTTTTAAAGACAATCAATAAAAAAGGTATTTCTGCAGTTTTGAAGGACGCTAAAGCTAAGGGAATTAAATTATAAATTATGGCTAAGAAAGGTAATAGAGTTCAAGTTATCTTAGAGTGTACTGAACATAAAGATTCTGGTAAACCAGGTACTTCAAGGTACATATCAACAAAAAATAAAAAAAACTCACCGGACAGGCTAGAATTAAAAAAGTTTAATCCAATATTAAAAAAATATACAATTCACAAAGAAATAAAGTAATGGCAAAGAAAACAGTAGCAACTCTTCAAACTGGGTCAAAAAAGTTAAGTAAGGCAATTAAAATGGTAAAAAGCCAAAAAACAGGTGCCTATATTTTTCAAGAAAAAATTCTACCCTCTGATCTGGTTAATGATTGGCTTTCTAAAAAGTAAAATCTTACCAAGACTCAAAATTCTATTTTTATTTATTTTAATTTTTATAGCTAACTTTCAGCTATGAATTTTTTTAAAAAGCTATTTTCTTGGGGAAAGAAATCAACCAAAAAAAATGATCAAATTGATAAAGATTCGGATTCTGAGGAAGAGAATGTAGATATTATTTTAAAAGAATCGAAAAAAGTAATCAAAAAAGAACCAGAGCCGGAATCAGAGCCTGAGCCAGATCCAGAGCCTGAGCCAGAACCAGAGCCAGAGCCTGAGCCAGAATCAGAGCCTGAGCCAGAACCAGATACAGAGCCTGAGCCAGAACCAGAGCCTGAGCCAGAATCAGAGCCAGAACCAGAAAAAAAAGTTGGGTTTTTTAAAAGATTATTTAAGAAAACAGACAAAAAAAATCTAGATAAGAGTTTAGAAAAAACAAGTAAATCTTTCTTTGAAAAAATAAAGAAAGCTGTTATTGGTAAAACAAAGGTTGATGTAGAGGTTTTAGATGCCCTTGAGGAAATTCTTATTACATCTGATGTTGGAGTTAAGACTACAATTAAAATTATCGAGTCTATTGAGGAAAGGGTGTCAAAGGATAAATACACAAACGCACAAGAACTTGATATTATTCTAAAAGAGGAAATAGGTAATATAATTTTTGATAACAATAAGGATGATATCAACATCAATGATAAACCATATGTAATTTTAGTTGTTGGAGTCAATGGAGTTGGAAAAACAACATCAATTGGTAAACTCGCTAAATTTTTTAAGTCTGAGGGACTTTCAGTTTTAATTGGTGCCGCAGATACTTTCAGAGCTGCTGCGATTGAGCAATTAGAAGAATGGTCAGAAAGAGCCGGAGTAGATATAATTAAACAGAAAATGGGTAGCGATCCAGCTTCAGTTTCATATGACACATTAAATTCTGCAATTAATAAGGATTATGATGTGGTAATTATAGATACAGCTGGGAGATTGCACAACAAAGTGAACTTGATGAATGAGCTTTCCAAAATTGGAAGAGTTATGGAAAAGTTAAAGGAAAATGTTCCTCACGAAATATTATTAGTTCTAGATGGCTCAACTGGACAAAATGCTTACGAACAAGCAAAACAGTTTTCTGAGGTAACAAAAGTTACCTCAATGATGGTTACTAAGCTAGATGGAACTGCCAAGGGTGGTGTTGTTATAGGTATTTCAGATCAGCTTAGCATTCCAATAAAATATATTGGAACTGGAGAATCAATTGATGATATTCAATTATTTGACAAAGTTGATTTTGTTGAATCTTTTTTTCAGAAAAATACAAATTAAAAAATTATCAGAATTTAATTTTAACAGTGTTAATTAAGAAAATAAATATTAAAGATACTCCACTTTCATCAAAGCTAGTTCGTGATTATATTGAATCAGAAAAATTAAATTCTTTTTTTTCTTATAAAAACCAACTTGATAATTATAAAAATATTATCAATAAAAGATCATCTTTTTCCTTAAAAAAAAGAGATTTATTATACAACGTATTAAATTCTCAGTATAATGGTATTTCAGATACTGGTTCAGTACTTGATTCTATAAAAAAATTAAAAAATAAAAATACA
Source organism: uncultured Bacteroidota bacterium (assembly GCA_902610105.1). Next base: position 601 of record CACLUN010000061.1, on the reverse strand, counting down.
TTTACTGTAACTACAGGACATCAACTATGCTTGAACACTGGACCATTATATTTTATTTACAAAATTTTACAAACAATTAAACTCTGTGCTGAACTCAGTAAAACATATAAAGAATTTAATTTTATTCCAGTTTTTTGGATGGCAAGTGAAGATCATGATTTTGATGAAATTAAATCCTTTGAAACATACTCAAATAAGTACCAGATAGCTTCTAGTGATTATGGTTCATGTACCGGTAAAATAAAACCATTATATATAACTAAAATCCTGGAGGAAATAAATAATAATTTTGATGGAAAACCATTTAAAAATGATATATATGATTTATTTGCATCATCATATTCAAAAAACTTGTCCTTAGCTGAATCAACAAGAAAAATTGTCCATACTTTATTTAAAGATTATGGTCTTGTAATCATTGATGCAGATGATAAGCAATTCAAAAAATCATTTAAAAACTACTTTATTGATGAAGTTGAAAATTTTTCAACTCATAGTTTTGTAAGTGAGACTAATAAAAAATTAACTGAACTTTATAGAAAAGAAATTAAAATTCAAGTTAATCCTAGAGACTTAAATTTATTTTTTATTGATAACAAAA
>CACLUN010000060.1 GCA_902610105.1 uncultured Bacteroidota bacterium | reverse complement strand
ACGTCAAATTTTTCTTTTGAGGTAAATTTCTTTTTGGAATTATAAAAGCTTTTTTTGTATAAAATCATAACACCCTTTCCATATTCTCTTTCAGGTTTCCAAGTAATTTTTTCAATATTTGTTGGGGGAATTAAATAACCAAAACATTTTGGCCAGTCTGGACAACCCATACCGCTTCCAGTCATTCGAACAAGAGATCCTGCAAGAATTACAAGCAATACCAATACTAGCGAAAGTTTGCTAAAAAAAATAAATCTTTTATTCATTAATTTTTAATCCTAAGCTTTTGGCTTTTTTGTACATAAGTTCTTTAGCTTCATCATATGAGTTGGAAATTACACCATTTAGGATTGCTTCTTTAATATATTCTTTTATGATACCAATTTCTTTACATGGTTTTAATCCAAATGAAGACATAATTTCCTCACCTGAAATTGGAGCTTGAAAATTTCTTATTTGATCCCTTTCCTCAACAATTTTAATCTTTTCCCTGACTATTTTAAAATTGTTTAAATATTTTTTTTGTAAATGCTCATTTTTTGTGGTTATATCAGCTTCACAAAGGGTTAAAAGATCATCAATATTATCACCAGCATCAAAAATTAATCTTCGCACTGCTGAATCGGTAATGATCTCTAGAGATAAAACAATTGGTCTGGAACTTAACAAAATAAGTTTTTTTACATATTTCAATTTTTCATTCAATGGTAGCTTTAGACGCCTAAAAATCTTATCAACCATTTTTGACCCAACATATTCATGACCATGAAATGTCCAACCAATTTTTTTGTTAAATTTTTTTGTTTTAGATTTCCCAATATCATGCAAAAGAGCAACCCATCTTAACCAAAGATTTTCGGTATTTTCACATATATTATCTAATACCTTTAAAGTATGATAAAAATTATCTTTATGAGTTTTACCTTCTATCTCATCAATTCCTTGTAAATCACAAATTTCGGGCAAAATCAATTCCAATAATCCACTTTCTTTTAAAACTTTTAATCCAACAGAGGGTTTTTTTGACATTAAAATTTTATTTAACTCATCATTTATTCTCTCTTTAGAAATTATTTCAATTCTCTTTTTTTCACTTTTAATAAATTCTAAATTATTTTTATCAACTAAAAAGTCAAGTTGAGATGCAAATCTAGCTGCTCTCATCATCCTTAAAGGATCGTCACGAAAAGTTGTTTTTGGATCTAGTGGTGTACGAATTATTTTTTTATCAATATCAGCTTTTCCACTGAATAAGTCGATAATTTCACCATAATTTTTTTTATTTAATGATATTGCTAGGGAGTTAATAGTGAAATCGCGTCTTGAAAGATCCTCAACAAGTGTACCTTGCTCAACAACAGGATTTCTGCTATCCTTTGAATAACTTTCTTTTCTGGCTCCAACAAACTCTACTTCATAATTTTCAGTTTTTAACATAGCTGTTCCATAGTTTTTAAAAATCTGTAATTTTTTACTTAACTTATTTGATATGACTTTGGCAAAATCTATACCACTACCTACAACCATGACATCAATGTCTTTATTCTTACGATTTAAAATTAGGTCTCTTACAAAACCTCCAACCAGGTATACTTCTTTTCCACTTAATTCGGCTTCAATTGAAATAGTATCAATTATTGAAATATTAATATTTTTAAATAAATCATTCATCAAATTATGATCTAATTATTTCAAAATTATTTTCATCTAAAACCTTGATTATTTTCGAAGGTATTTGTTTATCACATCTTATACTTTCCACATAATAATCTACACCATCAATAATATTTTTATCAATATCTAAGTTTTTAATTGGAAATGTAGAGCCAGTTATATTAGCGGAAGTTGATGTTATTGGTCTATTTAATTTTTTAATAATTTCTAAGCAAAAATTATTTTTTGGTATTCTTATGCCTAGTGTTTCGTAGTTAAATTTTTCTTTATTTAAATTACTGAAGATGACTGTAGTTGGCTTTTTATCATTCAAATATTCCTTGGCAAAATCAGGTATTTTTTTTACGTATTGTTCAACCATTTCTAAGCTATTCATTAAGTGAATTAGTGGTTTTTTTGAATCACTCCCTTTTAATTTATTTATTCTATCGATTGCTTCATTATTATGTGAATCAGATCCAATTCCATAAATGGTATCAGTAGGGTATAAAATTATTCCACCGCTGTTGAGTATTTCCACACATTTTTGAACTTCTATATTAAAGTTTGTCATGCTATTTATACAGAGACATTGTAGTCTCTTAGCGCCTCGTTAAGAGAAGTTTTTTTATTTGTACTTTCCTTTCTTTTTCCAATAATTAAGGCACAAGGAACATTAAAGGATCCAGCATTAAATTTTTTTGGTTCACTTCCTGGTATTACTACTGATTTCTCAGGAATATAGCCCTTTAAATAAATAGGTTTTGAGCCCGTAACATCTATAATTTTGGTAGATCCAGTTAACACAACATTAGCACCCAAGACTGCTTCTTTTTCAACTTTTACTCCCTCAACAATAATACTTCTAGAACCAAGAAAAACATTATCTTCGATTATGACAGGAGAAGCTTGCACGGGTTCTAAAACTCCACCAATTCCAACACCACCACTTATATGAACATTTTTACCAACTTGAGCACAGCTTCCCACAGTAGCCCATGTATCAACCATTGTCCCAGATCCTACATTTGCACCAATATTGACATAACTTGGCATTAAAACAGCACCTTTTTCTATAAAAGATCCATACCTACATATAGCATGAGGAACCACTCTTATTCCCATTTCTTCAAAACCTTTTTTAAGAGGAATTTTATCGTGAAATTCAAATGGGCCAATCTCAATCGTTTTCATTTTCATTAGAGGGAAATATAAAATAACAGCTTTTTTGATCCAATCATTTACAATCCAATCATTGTTTACCTTTTCAGCGATTCTAATAGCACCCTTATCTAATAGCTCAATAGTTTTCAGTACGGCATCGGAATATTCTTTTTTATCAATTAATCTTCTGTCTTCCCACAATAATTCAATAATTTCTTTCATTACATTTTTTTACAAATATAACTATCGTTCAAATATATTTTTTTGTTAGGCAGAATATAATTAATACTTAATTTTGTTAAATGAGTAAAATTCTTGGTTTAGACTATGGTAAAAAAAGATGTGGCATATCAATTTCAGATGAACT
>CACLUN010000059.1 GCA_902610105.1 uncultured Bacteroidota bacterium | reverse complement strand
AAAGAGGATATACTCTCTCAGAAATTAAAGATCTTGATTATATTTCAAATAAATTGTCCACTGAAACTGGAACAAAGTTTTTCGTTGTAAAAGCTCAAATTCATGCCGGTGGTAGAGGTAAAGGTGGTGGTGTTAAGGTTGCAAAAAATGCTGATGAGTTGAAAAGTTATGCCTCATCAATATTAGGAATGATGTTAAAAACTCCCCAGACTTCAAAAGAGGGTAAGCTTGTTAATAAAATACTAATTGCTGAAGATGTTTACTATCCTGGAGAAAGTAAACATGAAGAGTTTTATATATCAATTCTCCTTAACAGGTCTAGCTCTAAGGTTATGATAATGTACTCCACTGAAGGAGGTGTTGATATAGAGTCAGTAGCCGAAAATACTCCAAATCTTATTTTTTATGAAGAAGTTAATCCTTCTATTGGCTTAATGCCTAACCAAGCGAGAAAAGTAGCATTTAATTTAGGGTTAAGTGGAGTTTCTCTAAAGAATATGATGAAGTTTATTTCTTCTTTATATGATGCTTACATTAAGACTGATGCATCCTTATTAGAAATTAACCCTGTGTTGAAAACTTCTGACAATAAGATTATAGCTGTTGATTCAAAGATGGTTATTGATGACAACTCTATTTTTAGGCATAATTCATATGCTGATTTAAGAGATGAATCCGAAGAAAATCCTGTTGAAACTGAGGCTAGGTCTGTCGGTTTAAATTACGTTGATCTTGATGGAAATATTGGATGTATGGTTAATGGTGCAGGTTTGGCTATGGCTACTATGGATTTGATAAAACAATCAGGAGGCGAACCAGCAAATTTTTTGGATGTTGGAGGTACTGCTGATGCTGATAGAGTTGAAGTAGCTTTTAAGTTAATTCTGCAGGATCCTAAAGTGAAGGCTGTTTTAGTTAATATTTTCGGTGGTATAGTAAGGTGCGATAGAGTTGCAAAAGGTATAGTTCAGGCATATAAAAATATGAGGGATCAAATAAAAGCTCCAATAATAGTGAGGCTTGAGGGTACTAATTCAAAAGAAGCAAAAAAAATTATTGATGATTCAGGATTGCAAATTTTTAGTGCGTCTAGTTTTTCCAACGTAACAGAGATAATAAAAGAGGTTTTAAAATAAAAGTGTCATAATGACATGATATTTTTATTAAAATAAGACAAAACGTCATAAAAATGAGATCGGCTCATCTTTTGTAATATTCATATAAAATGTTTAATTAAAAATAATAATTATGAATATTATAAAAAGAACAAAATATCCTTTAATGTTTGATGAATTCTTTAATGATTTTTTCAATGTCAAAGAGATGAATATTCCTCCATACAATATAATGGAGGGCGAAGATAACTTTCAAATAGAATTTTCAGTGCCTGGATCCAACAAGAAGGATTTTCAAATTGAAATTGAAAATGATTATTTAAAAGTTAGCAAGGAAAAGAAAGAATCAAATATTTCTAACAATTACTCGAGAAAACAATTTGATTATGATTATTTTGAAAAATCCTTTTTTCTTCCGGAAACTATCGATTTAAATAAAGTCTCTTCAAAATATGATAACGGAATCTTAAGAATAATGCTTCCTAAAAAAAACGAGGTCATTATAAATAATAAGAAGAAGTTAATTGCTGTAAAATAAAAAGAAGCGGGTTTTACCCGCTTTTTTTATATCTATCAATCAAGTCTCTTAGTTTAGCAGCTTCAATAAAATCTAAATCTTTTGCAGCTTTAACCATTTCCTTTCTTAAATCAGAAATTATTTTTTTTCTTTTTTCGCCGGATATATTAATATCAATCTTAAAGTCTTTATTATTATTTAAAGTATTAAAGTTTGTTTCTTCTTTTTCCTTTGCATCAAATGTTGATATTACATTTTTAATAATTTGTTTTGGTATTATTCCATTTTTAATATTGTGATCCATTTGTTTTTTTCTCCGTTCCAGGGTAACCCTTAATGTATGATTGATGCTTTCAGTTTCCTTATCTGCGTACATTATAGCTTTACCATTAATATTTCTCGCTGCTCTACCTATCGTCTGAATTAATGATCTTTTGCTTCTAAGAAAACCTTCTTTGTCAGCATCTAATATTATAACCAACGATACTTCAGGTAAATCCAATCCTTCTCTTAGAAGATTAACTCCAACTAGTACATCGAAAGCTCCAGATCTTAATTCATTTAATATTTCAACTCTCTCTATTGTATCTATATCACTGTGGATATATTTAGACTTTACTTTAACCTTATTTAAAAAATCAACAAGTTCTTCAGCCATCTTCTTTGTCAATGTTGTTATTAACACTCTTTGGTTTTTTTCAATTTGTTTTTGTACTTCATCCAAAACATCATCTATTTGATTTTCAGTTGATCTAATTTCAATCTCAGGGTCTAATAACCCTGTAGGTCGAATAACTTGTTCTACTATAATTCCCTCAGATTTATTAAGCTCATAATCAGACGGTGTTGCACTAACAAATATTACTTGATTTTGTAATCCCTCAAACTCTTCAAAATTTAATGGTCTATTATCCATTGCTGATGGAAGTCTAAAACCATATTCAACCAGGTTTTCTTTTCGACTCCTATCTCCTCCGTACATTGCTCTTATTTGTGGAATAGTAACATGACTTTCATCAATTATAGTCAAGAATTCATTCGGAAAGTAATCAATTAGGCAAAAGGGTCTCGTACCAGGTTCTCTACCATCAATGTATCTTGAATAATTTTCTATTCCAGAGCAATAACCTAATTCTTGCATCATTTCAATATCAAATAATGTTCTTTCATTTAATCTTTTAGCTTCCAAATTTTTTCCAACAGATTTAAAAAAATCAACTTGTCTCCCAAGATCTATCTGTATCTGATCAATTGCTTTTAATAGAGTACTTTCTTGAGTAGAAAACATATTTGCTGGATAAATTGAAATTGATTCAATTTGATTAATTTTATTTTTTTCAGTGTAAAGAATTTCATCAATAGATTCAATATGATCTCCAAAGAAATTTACCCTAATAATGCAATCCCTGTAGCTTAAACTAATATCGACAACATCTCCAGTGACCCTAAATGAGCCTGGACTTAAATCTGATGTACTTCTACTATACAATGAGTTTGAAAGCTTTCTTAAAAAAGATGTCCGAGAAATATTAGAATTTTGATTAATTTCAATTGTATTTTTTTTATAGTCGACAGGGTTACCAATACCATATAAACATGATACTGATGCAACAACTATGACATCATTTCTTCCTGAAAGTAAGCTAGTTGTAGTACTCAATCTTAACTTCTCAATTTCTTCGTTAATTGAAAGATCTTTTTCTATGTAAGTATTTGTAATAGGGATATAAGCTTCGGGTTGGTAATAATCATAATATGAAACAAAATATTCTACTAGATTATGAGGAAAATAATCTTTAAACTCTTT
>CACLUN010000058.1 GCA_902610105.1 uncultured Bacteroidota bacterium | reverse complement strand
AATACTATGAACCTAAATATTCAGTCTTTGAAACCTGGATTTAAAGTTCAAACACTTTCTTTACCATCAAGAAAAAATAAAAAATTATCTGAATACATTTTCGGAACAGACTATTCAATTGAGCAATTTGCTATAAAAAATTATTATTTTTCATCTGATTCAATATATTTTACTTTGTACAGTAAATATGAGGATTATAGTGATGAGCTATCTATTAGTTTAGAGAGGTATAATGTACCAAATAATGTACATGATAAAAATTCATACATAGTTAATAATTTTATCTCAGAAAAAAAATATCATTTTGGAACCGATCTTTATGGTCGTGATTTATTTAGTCGCGTGATATTAGGTACTCGTATTTCATTTTCTATTGGTTTAATGGCAGTTTTAATATCTACTGTTTTAGGTCTGTTTTTCGGTTGTTTAGGTGGCTATTTTGGTGGAATGATCGATAGAATTGTAGTATATTTAATAAATGTTTTTTGGTCTATTCCAACACTTTTATTAGTAATAGCAATCTCATTATCTTTAGGTAAAGGTTTTTGGCAAGTTTATATTGCCATAGGCTTCTCTGTTTGGGTAGATGTCGCAAGATTAGTAAGAGGTAAGGTTATCTCCGAAAAAGCTAAAGACTACATTGTCGCATCTCAAATTTTAGGTTTTAATAATTTTAGAATTATAATGTCACAAATAATTCCAAATATTTTAGGTCCCATACTTATTATTTCTGCAGCTAACTTTGCTTCTAGCATATTACTAGAAAGTGGTCTCAGCTTTCTTGGCATTGGTACCCAACCTCCAGTCCCAAGTTGGGGATATATGATTAAAGAAAACTATCAATACATCATTCTAGGAAATGCCTATTTGGCCTTGATTCCAGCTTTTTTTCTTGTATTACTAGTTTCTAGTTTTATGTTTTTGTCAAACTATTACTCAGAAAAAAAATAAAGATTACCATTTCTGTTTCTTATTAGCATCAATTTTTATGTATCCAGCAAAAAGAATAGTAAATGCTAACATACTTGATCCACCATAACTAATAAACGGAAGAGGTATTCCAACACTTGGAAAAATCCCTATCACCATGGAAATATTTATTGCAAAATGAAAGAATATTATACTTATAACACAATAAGAATATATTTTATAGAATAGATTTCTTTGATTTGATGTTCTTTCAATTATTCTTAGCAGTAAAAAAGTAAAAATTACAATAGTTAATAGTGATCCAACAAAACCCCATTCTTCATCAATAGTTGTAAATATGTAATCGCTATGTTGTTCAGGAATAAAATCACCCTTAGTTTGAGAACCTTTCATAAATCCTTCACCAAATATCCCCCCAGCTTTGAAGGCTAGCTGCGATTGGTTCGTATTGTAGCCAACACCTTTCACGTCTTCATCTAACCCTAAAACTATGTTAAATCTATCTCTATGTCTTTGCTCAAATACATTGTTGAAAATAAAATCGACTGATAAAATGAAAATTAATGATATGAATCCTAGATATATTAGTCTTCTTTTAGGAAGACCCTTATATATCATTACTAATAGTAGTAGAACAAAAATCAAAGAACCTATTATTAAAATAGTATCACTTCCGAATAATATTGTTAATATAAAAATTGAAATTGATGCTACAAAAATATTCAAATAATATGAGGGTAATCCAATTATATGTAAAACTAGATAAAAGCTAAAAAAAATTAATGCTGTTCCAGGATCTGGTTGCATTATAATTAATAATAGTGGAATCAAGATTATTAAAAAACTATAAAATTGTACACTTCTTCTTTTAATATCAGAGTGGATATTACTTAAGTATTTAGCAAGTGCCAATGCGGTTACAGGCTTCATAAATTCTGAGGGCTGAAAACTAAATCCACTGACGGAAAACCAAGATTTAGACCCATTAACCTCATTTCCAAATAGTAAAACAGCAACCAAGATTACTATCATTAAAAGATATATAAGACTAGCAAACTTAAAGTATAATTTTATATCAGGAATAAATGATATAAAGAAAACAACAATACAAATTGAAAAGAAAAAAAGTTGTTTACCAAAGAAGTTGTCAATAGATAAAAAGTCCATATTTTCAAAATACGTTACAGAGTATATATTGATTAAGCCAATTAACATTAATGTGAAGACCAGTAAACATGAAACAAGGTCAAAGTTTCTAATACTATTCATTAATTTCAAAATTGCTAGTTAAATAGGGTTTTAAATACTCTGACGAAAGATCACCATTCATAATATATTTTTCTAGCCAATTTCTTTGAATACTACCATTTATATATTTCTCTATTATTAAACTGGAAATTGGAGCTGCCCATCTAGAACCCCAATACCCATTTTCAATAAAAACACATACAGCAATTTTAGGATCGTTTGCTGGTGCAAATCCTATAAAAATAGAATGGTCTGTAAGTTGTTTTTTTATTCCATTTATTTTAATAAAATTTTCTGAAGTTCCAGTTTTTCCTGCAATTGTAATATTATTTATAATAGAATTAGTTGCTGTTCCCTTTTCAACAGCATCAATCATTCCTCGGATAACAGGCTCAAAATGTTCCGAATCTATAAGAGTTTTATTTTTCTTTTTATACTTATTACTAATTGAATCGTTTTCAATTTCTTTTACAAAGTGAGGAGTAATATACCATCCTCTATTTGCAATAGTAGCAGCAAAATTTGCTAATTGAATTGGAGTTGTTAATATTTCTCCCTGACCAATTGAATTTGATATAGTTGTTACGGCTTTCCATGAATTACTGTACCAACTATTGTAGTAATCGGAAGTCGGAATAAAGCCTGGTTTTCCCGTTGGATGATCATAACCTAAATAATTTCCAAAGCCAAACGATTTAACATAACTAACCCATTTATCTAATCCAGTTGAGGAACTGTCATAATTTTCTATAATTCCTTTATAAGTTTTTGCAAAATAAGTATTACATGAGGAATAAACTGCATTATTTAAGTCAGTGTAAGTAAGTTCTGATGTGTGACACTTCATAAAAGAATTTCTTCCATAAAAATGACCACCATCGCATTTAAAAATTGTTTGCTCTTTAATTACATTTTCTTGTAAACCAATAAGGGCATTTATAATTTTAAATGTTGAGCCCGGGGGGTATTGACCTTGTAGTCCTCTATCGAATAGAGGCTTTCCTATTGAATCATTATTTAAAGATCTATAAATTTCAGATCTTTCTCTTCCAACAAGTAAATTTGGATCATAACCTGGTGAATTTACTAGGGCAAGTATTTCACCGCTTTTTGGTTCAATTGCTACAATACTACCGTATTTATTATTCATTAATGAATCTCCATATGTTTGAAGACTTATATCTAAGGTTAATTTTAATTTCTTTGAAACACTAGGAAGTGTATCATAAATTCCATTATTATACTTGCCAATAATTCTATTGAACTTGTCTTTTTGAAAATAATTAACACCCTTTTCTCCTCTTAGTATTGATTCATATGTTTTCTCCAGACCTTGTCTACCAATCATCTCACCAGATCTATAATATGAATTATTTTTTATCTCGTAATCATTCACTTCACTGATATATCCGAATAAATTTGCAGCAGTTGAGTAGTTGTACTTTCTTTTTGAATTTTTTTGTACAAAAAACCCACTTAATCTCCACATTTTTTCCTGAATTTTTGCATATTCTTCCTTGCTAAGGCTGGAGATGAATATTGAAGCTTTTAGTGTTGAAAACTTTCTTGCTTTATTATATTTGATATTAAAATCGTTGACGCTTATGTTTAAATCACTAGCAATATTAACACTGTCATTAATATTAACATCATTTGGTACAATTAATAAATCATAATATGGTTGAT
>CACLUN010000057.1 GCA_902610105.1 uncultured Bacteroidota bacterium | reverse complement strand
TCTTCCAGGTGGAGCATCTTCAACTCTGAAGTTTAATAAACTAGTTACAACTTCATCATTTGCTTTACCAGAAACAATCACGTCCATGTTTTCTACACCGGCATTAGGAGCAGCAAAATATCTAGATCCAGATTTTAAAATAGTACCATTTTTAGCGTTTACTCTTATTGATGTTAAGTCAGCAATTCCAGGGAAGGCAACAGCAATTTCGTTTCTTAAACCAATGTAAAAAACCTGCATGTTAACAGGTGATACTATCGCTTCATTTGGTTTTGGTATAACATAAAATTGAGTGTCAACTAAAAGACTATCTGTATTTCCATTATTATCAAAAAATAAATAACCATATATTTTCTTAATTCCAGGTGATGAGAATCTTTTATTCAACTTAATCTTACCATCAACGACTTCAAATTCAGAGTCTTTTAACTGAATGTTATCAACCCTCAAATCAACTCTGTCAGGTTTGAAGCTAGAATCAGTGTTGCCTACAACTACTTTAGCATCAACTGTGCTATTTGTGTAGTAGGCTTGTTTATCTGTTTCTAGGAGTGTACTTTTAGAGTCAAAACTCAGCTGACGATCCTTTGTTTTACTGACAAGAGAATTTAGAATTTCATATTCTACAGATCTAATATCAGATTGAATCTTGGTAAATTTTGAGAGTGAAGCAACAAGAGGAAATTTTTCATAATTATAATAAATCCAATCCTCTTTGATTCCATCTCTATTCACAACTAGATTATTTTCTGGATAATTAAACCTTAATGAAAGATTTGATAGCGCTGAAGAAAAGCCATAGTTAGACTGGACTGTTCGCGAATCTCTTGCTTTTATGGAATCTAAAACTGATTTAACTTTTCCTGAAAATCCTTTAAAATATTCAATGAACTCTTGGCCTTTAGCAGTAACCCCATCATTAACAAAGAAAACTTCATCAAGGTAATTACTTTTATCCATCACTTGATAATCTCTTCTTTCACTTATTTTTTGATTTCCATCTTCATCTATATATTCAACCTCAATCATATACTTATTCTCATCAATTCCAATTAAAGAATCCTTTAAACTTTGGATAAAACTGAAATAGTCATCAGTAATCTCCTTTAATTTTGGTAATTCTTCAGATGGAATTTTATAATAATCCTGATTACTATTTTGATCAATAATGTTGTATGCACTATCAATTGAAGTTTTTAGCTCAGCAGTAGATTTTTCCATGTCCTCACTAAGTATTCCTAAGGTAGCTAAAACCTCTTTACTAATTTGAAGGGCAAGCATTGCTATAAACACGAGATACATCATGTTTATCATATTCTGACGAAGTTTTTGACTCCTTGTTTGTTTTCCTGACGATCCAGCCATACTACTTGTTCATTGCACCAAGCATAGCTTCATACTTAGCATTTAGTTCTTTTACTGTATTTTTCATTTTTTGGAACTCTTCTCCAAGTCCATCAGGCATGTCAACAGTTTCAAATGCAGCAACTGTTTCTTTTAAATTATGCAGAACCTTAGCAACCTCTTGTATGTTAGACGAAGCTGATGATAAACCTTTGTTGAAATCATCGGTGTTTTTTTCCATGTCACTTGGTACTTTTATAGATGCAGTAGCTTTTGAGGCATTAGAAATGTTAGAATTCAGTTCTGAAAGCCCTCGAACAGTACCATCAACTGCTTTTTGTAAAGCAGCTGTCTCCACAGATATTGTACTCACGATATCATCCTCTTCTTCTTTTTTACCAAGTAAAAAACCTTGAATCCCTGATAAGACAAAAATTCCTGCTTCAACTGAAAGTCCAACAATAAGCCAAGTATTTGCTGAAAATATTAATGAACCATTTATTATTTTTAGCAGGGCACCAATGATTACGACACCTGCACCTACTCCAAATAGTAATTCAAATACGTTATCTGGTAATAATTGTTTTTTCATAATTCTTTTTTTATAAATTTTAATTAAAATATTTTATTTGGGTTTTCTTGAAAACCAACATCCTCTCCTAAATAACTTTGAACCGTTCTAAATCCAATGTAGGATCTCTTCTTCGCTTTGTTCTCATAATCCCGCGTAGAAACCTTTAAAAAGTGAGCAACATCTTTCCATGACCCTCCTCTAACTACTTTAAGTTGGTTCTCATCAGAGCCCTCAATTGTTGGATTTAGTCCAGCAACAAAATCATTTGCTGCCTTTTCAAAGTTAGAGTCGGTCCATTCAGATACATTACCTGACATATTGTAAAGACCATAATCATTAGGCCAATAAGACTCAGCTTCAGCCGTATACAATATTTGATCTGCAATATAATCACCTCTTTCAGGTTTAAAATTTGCGAGGAAACAACCTTTGTCATCATATGTATATGGTCCACCCCAAGGAAACTCAGCCCTTTCAAGACCTCCCCTTGCAGCATATTCCCACTCAGTTTCAGTTGGCAATCTATAATCACTTACTAATTGGATATTTTTTCTAGCTTTCCTCTGATGTTGATTTTTATAAAAAGTTCTCCAGTGAGAGAAAGCTTTTGCTTGTTCCCATGAGACACCAACTACAGGATATTCTGCATATGCATCATGCCAAAAATAATCATTATGCATTGGTTCGTTATAACTGTAAGAGAAATCTTTATACCATACAGTCGTATCGGGATATACTTCAATTTCTTTAAATTCACTCCACTTATTGTTTTTTGAATCAAAATCTCTGTAATTATATTTAATTCTTTTTGTCTTAAAAGCTCTTAAACCGTTAGGGGTTGAATCTGCAGGAATAAAAAAACCTTCATAGTCCTCAAGCAAATCAGGACCAATACCTCCCTCTAGAACAGCAGCATAGTTTGCATCAAGATAGTCTGATCTTTCCCATGGAATTTTAACATCCCAGTTAAGTCTATATGTAGTTTTGTTTTCTATGTCGAGTTCACCTAAACCATTTTCTTCTAAATAAAGTTGATAAGCAGTATTTTCTTCTCCATCAGTTGGCCTGTTATACAAAGGCATAAAATCCCAAAGAGGATCATCTTGGGAATTATCTTCACCTATTTTAAAATATGAAGCCACAGCAAGTTCTGTTCTCACAACAGAATCCCTAACCCAATTAACAAACTGCCTATACTCACTGTTAGTAATTTCTGTCTCGTCCATATAGAAGGCTTTAACGGAAACAGTTTTAAGCGAAGGATTTTGATCAAGCACTGCACTTGGATTGGATGGACCCATTGTAAATGAACCGGATGGTATAAGGACCATTCCGTGCGGCTTATCAGAAAAAAATTTGCTTGATTTAATGCCTATCAATTCCCCCCTATCATTCTTAGAGCAGGAATGAAATAAGCATGCTAGTAATAATATCAAAAACCTTTTTTTCATAGTTGTTACCTAATTTGAATCAAAAGTTGTGCCCTAAAATAATACTTTTGAAACAAATTCAAGTTATTTTATTTTTTAATCTTGTTAATATTCTTTCAGGAATTACTGAATTTTTACAATTATTATAGTCATTGTAAGTACAAGAGATAATGTCTTTTTCATATGATATTAGATCTTCATTTAAAAATTCTATCCACCATCTATCAGATAATTTACTTCTATAAAATTTAAATTTATAATTATCTAACTCTATGTAATAATGTATGAAATCATTACTATCACTTCCAGGTTTTTCATATATTCTTGATGAATAACCATCAATTACGTACCAGGTTGATTCAGCAAGTAAAGAATTCATAATTGATAAGTCCCAATTTTCAAAAAAGGAGATAATATTAATTTTTGAGCTTAAACCAGAAAATCTTGATAATGAACACAATTCATAAGAGTTTAGTCCATTTGGATACTGATGGGCATTATTTAGGTCTCCAGACTTAACAGAGTTAATATTAAAACATACTATATTAGAGTCTCTTATCACTGGCTCAGCTTCAGTTACATTTAACTTAATTTTTCCCAAATTGATAGATTCAAAATACATTTTATTAATAAGTTTATTTTCAGGAACGGATGTTAGGTGTTTTTGATAACCAATATTAGAAAAGTTATTTAACTTATTATTTTCATCCATAATGATTTTATACAAGAAGGATTTA
>CACLUN010000056.1 GCA_902610105.1 uncultured Bacteroidota bacterium | reverse complement strand
CCTTTTTTAATTTGATTGCGATTTCAACATCAACTGAACGTTCTGGTGCTTCACCCTCCTCGTAATACTCATTTTTGACAAATTTTCCACCCAAAAACCCTAATTCTTTCACAAATTTTCCCTGTAGGTCAACAAGTGGAACAAGATCACCATTTTTATTTTTAATTAACATCGGAGGAACTTCTGGTTTGGCATTTTTTGCTGCAATAGCGTCATCAGCACCAAATGTTGGTGCTGTATGTACAATTCCAGTTCCATCTTCAGTCGTTACAAAGTCACCTGAGATTAATCTAAATGCATTTTCTGGACTATCATTTGGCAGAGGAGAATCATCCCATATTTGGTGATATTTCATTCCAACAATATCCTTTCCTAAAAATGTTTCCACAACTATATATGGAATTTCTTTATCATTATTAAAAATCAATTCATGTTGATTTGAAACTTCTTTAAAATTTGTTTTAAAAACTTTAGTAATTAATTCTTTTGCTAACACAACATTTATTGGCTCATGTGTATATAAATTATATGTCCTAATTAAACAATATTCGATTTTTTCACCAACTGTTAATGCTGTATTTGAGGGTAATGTCCATGGTGTAGTAGTCCAAGCAAGAATATAAATTTTCGAGTATTTTTTTAAAAAATCAGGAATTGATTCTTCTACACACTCAAATTGAGCTGTCACAGTTGTATCTGTGATATCTTGATATGTACCAGGTTGATTTAGTTCATGTGAACTTAAACCTGTTCCAGCCTTAGGAGAGTATGGTTGAACACTATAGCCCTTATAAATTAATTTCTTATCATAAAGTTTTTTTAAAAGCCACCACACACTTTCAATATATTTTGACTTATAGGTGATATATGGATTTTCCATATCTACCCAATAGCCGATTCTTTCAGTAAGATCATTCCAAACATCTGTATATTTCATAACAGCTTTTTTGCATGCTTCATTATAATCTTTAATACTAATCGTAGACCCAATATCTTCTTTAGAGATTTTTAACTCTTTCTCTACACCAAGCTCAATTGGAAGTCCGTGAGTATCCCAACCAGCTTTTCGATTAACTTTAAAGCCTTTTAATGTTTTGTATCTGCAGAAAATATCTTTGATTGCTCTGGCCATTACATGATGAATTCCAGGCATTCCATTAGCAGAGGGAGGACCTTCATAAAAAATGAATTCTTTTTTGTCTCTGCTGGAAATACTCTTTTCAAATGTTTTATCAACCTTCCAAAAAGAGGAAATACGGTCAGAAACCTTAATTAGATCTAATGTTTTATACTCTTTAAATGACATAAAAAATCAAAAAACGAAAGTAATTAATTTTAATGTAATTTATGGATAATAAAAAGGACTTAATTGAAAATAGCTACCAAGTTTAAGGATCTACCTGGAGATGAAATTCCAGATGCAAATTCTCTGTAATGAATATCAAAAATATTGTCTAGAATTATTTTAAAATCAATAGGTCTTTTTAAAAGGTTTGTCTTAAATAAGCTTGATAATTGAAAAACACCCCAAGATGGCATACCTAAATACTGAATATTTCCGTTTGAGTCTATTGTCATTGGTGTTTCGTCTAGGCCGTCCTCTCCTCCAATACTGTATGTAGATGGATCTTTTGAACTGGAAAACCTGTATGATAATTGATACTGTGATTTTTCATTTATTATTTTAAACTTAATATTACCAAAAAGAGGAGGAATTGAAGGCATTGGTAGCATATCTTTCAAGTTTGAACCTTTTGTATATGTTATGCTACCATTTATTAATATATTATCTAAAACTCTTGTTCTAAAATCAAAGTTTCCACCATAAATATTAGAATTACCTAAATTAAAATTCGCCATAGTTTGAACTAGCTCATCACCATATAAAATTCTATTATTCTCTCCCATGTAATAATCACGACCTATAGTTCCATTTAAAATTGTATAATAAATATTGAAATTAGTTCTAAAGTTTTTATTGAACTTTGACCAACCCAAATCTAGTGTATAAACATATTCAGGTTTTAATTCAGTATTAGGCACATTAAGAATTCCTGAATTTTCTCTTATTTTACCAATATCATCAATATTTGGAGATCTAAACCCACTTGAAATATTTAAGGATAATTTATTAAAATCATTCATTCGATGTACAATTCCTAAACTTCCAGTTACAGATGAATTAGTCATTTCCAGTCCATCAAATTGTTGAAAAAATAATGTATCATACTTATCATCATAGTCAGAGTCAAGGAAATTATAATCCCAATTCGCTTTAATACTAATGTTTGAAATTCTTAATCCAATATCATAATTGGTTTTTGGATTAATAAATTTCTTATAGTTGAAATATCCAGCCAGTGATTTATAGCTGCTACCATCATTTGGATACCTAGATAAAGAAATATTCATATAGTCAGAATTAATCATCGATTCAAATCCATCAGAGTTTAATTGATTGTTTGTTAACTCAAAACCATATGCTATTGATTTTTGTCTATCAATTCTTTTGAAAAAATCAGAGTTTATAGACAAAACATTTAAATTTTCATCTTGTATATTCAATAAGTTTGAACCAAATTTTCTTTTGTTTCTGCTTTCATCGATTTTTTGAAATGCAAATATTATATCCGCTCTGTCAAATAATTTTTTAGCCTGAAAACTAAGTTTAGAGGAAATAAAGGATCTTTTTTGTGGTCCGTAATACCACTCTGCAAATTTTAATGTTCCATCTTCATTTATTTCACTCAGTTTATCAAATCTATTTATGTTTGATGATTCTGAAAACTGAAAATTTATAATCAGTTTTGCAGTTTTAAATATTTTAAAATTGAACTTTTGAATAAAGTCTTTTTGTTTATAGGCTGTGTTCCTTTGTAAGTTAGGATTGTTATTTAAAGATTGATTTTCAAAAAACTTACCATTAATATTTTCTGAGTAGTAATTTACTAAACCCCAGCCGTTATATCCATGATTTCTAACCTTACCCATATGAATGTCACCAAAATCAGATTTGGTATAACTTGTGTAGCTTGCCCAGTTTTTTTTACTCAGCTCAAGTGAATAATTGTTG
This sequence comes from uncultured Bacteroidota bacterium, assembly GCA_902610105.1. The sequence goes on along the minus strand of CACLUN010000056.1, from coordinate 1,276 downwards.
ACTTTTGATTGATCTTTAAAGTTGTAGGAAATTGATTTTGTGTAATCAAAAAATTCATCTTTATTAAGCCTTGGTGTTTTTGTGTAAAAATGAATTACGCCACCAAGGGCATCAGACCCATATCCAACAGATGATGGGCCAAATATCACTTCAGTCCTTTCCAGTGAGTTAGCATCAATAAAAATAGCATTATGTACATGACCGGACCTATATATAGCATTATTCATTCTCACTCCGTCAATAACCAATAAAACTCTATTTGCCTCAAAGCCTCTTATCAAAGGGCTTCCACCACCGCTTTGCGATTTTTGTACATGAATTCCTCCACCATGATATAGCATTTCGGCTGTATTTCTTGGAAGGTCTAAGTTAAAACTGCTTCTATTTATAACAGAAACTTTCCTTGAAAGAGTCGCTACATTCTGTATATTTCTTGAAACAGAAAGAACAACTTCATTTAAGCCTAAAGCTTTGGGAGATAAAATTATTTTATCACCATCTCTCAGCGATTTATAAGTTAAAGCTTTTCTCTGGTAAACTATGTGAGCAAAAATAATTGAATCAGAATCTTTAAAGCTGTTTAAATAAACTGTTCCATTCCTATTAGAAATCGTCCTATTTATTCTTTCAGAATCAAAAACCAATACGGCCCTTATAGGTCTTCCACTCGTTGAGTCAACAATTGTAATTTTTTGGGATACAACTTCATAACAAAAGAGATTAAGTATTATTAAAAAAAATATATTAAGAAAATACTTCATTTAAAATATCTACAGATTTTGGTTTTTTAAAACCTGGAACATGAAATTCAAAATAGGAAATCAAAAAATTTAACATGTCTTTTCTTTGATTAACGTTTGTTAGAACATTGTTATTATAATCAAATTTTATGCCCAAAATACTCTGTAGATCCTTTACAACTTGCCCCTTTACATAGTTATTGGAGTTCGGAGTATCGGAGAAAACCCCATTTTCAATATCAAAAAATGAAACTTTATTTAACGAAAATTTAGGCATTATACCTAAATAATTTGTGAGTTTAAGAATAAAAAGTAAATGGAAATTAGTGATATTATCCGAGTTGTCAAACCAAAGTAGACTCTGCTTGATAAATAAAAATAACTCATTATTTTTTATATCAATTGTTAATGTTTTTGAAAGAAATTCTGATAAAAACAAAGAGATATTAATTTTAATAATATTTGAATTAATTGATGTAAATGTTTCAAGTATTTTTATTGATTTTAAATATGAAAGATTATTGTTTTTTGAATTA
>CACLUN010000055.1 GCA_902610105.1 uncultured Bacteroidota bacterium | reverse complement strand
CATTATTTTTATTAACTGTAAATGTCGTTTGATAATCATCTAGTTCATACTTTTCAATTTCGTTACTAGAGTTTATATTTTGTCCTGTATTACCAAATGTTTGTATTAAATAGGTAGCTTTTCCGTAAATATCACCATTTGTTTTGTGCGTATATGTACCATCATTTTTAAAGGTAAACTCATCATCATAAAATCCTGAGTTAGATTTAGAAAATGAAGACGCTTTCCAGTAAGAGGAATATTTAAATTGGCTCGCACCATTTGCAAAATGAGCATCATATGAAGCGTTGATTTTCCATGTTTTTTCATTACCTCCTGTGAGTATTTGAAGAATATCATCATCTGAGGTTGCCTCAACATAAACGACAATAGTTTTTGCAGAACTTATAAAGTCACCTGAAGTTGAATAAGCTAGCACATTAACCGTATACGATTTTGTTCCAAATTCAGTATATGTATATTCAACCGATCCGGATGATGAGTCTTGAACCTCACCTGTTCCAAATCTAAAACTGTAATTTACTGCATCTGCTGCATTTGCAGTAAATTTTACCACACCGGATCCATCACCATAAGGCTCATCATCTTTTAAACCAATAATTTCAACGTTAAAAACTAAATTTGAGGGAATAATTTTATCTGGCGTTGGATCAATACTGTCTCCATCAACATTCGAATCACTAGAGCATGAAATTATAAAAAAAATAAGTATAAATATTTTATGCATTTGACCTAAAATTAAGAAAGAGTTTGGAAGAAGTTAAATTCTTCCAGAACTCTTTTCTTATATATAACAAAGATTAATTTGTTAATTATCGTTAGTAATAATCCAAAACCATCCTAAACCACCCGATCCAACTGTTCTAAGAACCATTCTATTTGATGATCTGGATAAAATAACATAATCATGTGAACCTACATAGAATCCCATGAAACCTAATCCTGAAAAATTAATCGTCTCAACACCACCAGGAGCTGAAATAGACCATGAAGTTTCAAAACTTTCATATGGATAATTTGTATACTCATTATCTCCATTTCTAGTTTGACCACGATCACCACCTAAATCTGCATCCATTGGATCGGCCTTTCCAAAAATTTGTCCGTCAGGACCTACATCAAAACCAAATTTACCATCAGCATTGAATGAGTACCTGTCGTCATACATTCCAGTTGAAGCCTTATCAAAAGGATTAGCACCCCACCACCAAGGTTCAGGAGCATCTGAAGGTCCAACACCCATATGTCTCCACTCCTCAGCTTTAACTCTCCATGTTCCAGTTGTTAGCGCTGAAACAAGTGCAGCAGGAGGGCTATATGTCACTAATACTTCTACTGTAACAGCAGTACTAGATGTAGTACCTCCTTTTCCTATGGCAACGATTGTAACAGTGTAAGTATTTAGTCCCAACTTTGAAAAAGTATACTTAATATTTCCGTCTGGACTTAAGGTTTCTTGTCCATCATAAACAAATTTATAAGTAATTGCATTGTCTGCGGAACCAGAAAAATTAACTTCACCTGACCCATCACCATTAGGGTTATCAGTATCCACACCTACAATACTAGCTGAAATTTGAACATTTGTTGGTGCAGTAATATCACCAAATGAATATTCATCATCTTCAGCAAAACTATCGATTTCGCAGCTCACAAAAACAAAAACTGTTAGTGAGGCAATAAAGATTTTTAATAGTGTATTAAATTTTTTCATAATTATTAATTTAAAATTTTATCTGTGTATAAATAGATTATCAATGTAAGCTGTTACTTGATCGTTATTATTTTCTCCATTAAACTGTAATAATAACCTACTAAAATCGGTTTGATCTTTTTGATCAGAGAAGTCAAACTCAAGATATTGCCATTTGTCTAACTCAATCGCTTTTTCTTTAGTAACCTGACCTTCCCATGGTCTATCTTTGGATCCATCCTGTAACTTTATCCAAAGTTTATTGTCTTGACTTCCAGTTATTGAACTTGAAGGAACATAGATGTCAACTGAAACTTTATTGGCATTTGATAAATCAAATTTTACAGTTTTTGCGGCATCTAAATCGAACCTGACATTTGCATATTGACCTCCTGTATCTTCATATTTCATCACTTTATTAGACTTATTAAATGATTCCTTATATGGGTTATCAACTATTGACATTCCCGCAGCATCCTCTGCCCAAGCAGGAATATTTCCATTACCTTCAAAATCATCATGAGCTTGAGGAACTTCATAATAGAAATCATCAATGTAAGCAGTGACATTATCATTATTATTTTCTCCGTTTACTTGAAAAACAATACGACTAAACTCAGTTGACGATGCTTTCTCAGAAAAGTCAATTAAAACACTTTGCCATTTATCAAGCTCTAGAGGAGCAATAACGCCATGCTGTCCTTCCCATGGCCTGTCTTTAGAACCATCTTGTAACTTAACCTCAACCTGGTTGGACGATGAACCAGTTACTCCACTAGATGGAATATAAATTTTAAAAGTGAAAATATTGTTTGTAGTTAAATCAAACTTCTTTGAATGATCAGCAGCTAAATCAAATCTTATGTTAGCGTACTGTCCTCCAGTATCTTCATATTTTAAAACTTTTCCTGATCCATTAGGATTATCAACTACTGATTGTCCTGCAGCATCTTCTACCCAGGTAATGGTTCCATTACCTTCAAAGTCATCAAAAACTGCTTGATTGGTAACTACTGGCACTCCTTTAATTATATCATCAATATGGTATGTTCCAGTATCCTGTTTTCCACCATCAATAAAGAAAACCAATTTTTTAAAATCAGCGGTACCATCCCAAGCTCCACCAGGATTTGGCCATGCTTGAGCTGTTACAGTTGAAAAATCAAAAGTTATGTTATTCCAACCTTGAGCAGAGAAATTTTGTTTTAACTCAATATACTCATTATCACCACTTTGCTCTAACTTCATCATCAACTCGTGAGTATCAGCAGTTGGATTATAAATTCTCAAAGAATACTTGTTATCAGCACCAGAAACAACTTTTATAGGTTCATCTAAAATTAATTCAGCTGTTTCCCAATCATTTCCACCGTTAGTAACTTTACCAGTTTTATTAGATGAATCATCTGGGTCTGTAGATAATGCAAATGAAGCACCACCAACTCCTTTAAAAGGCTCTTCATTATCAAAATGAATTGGAAGCCCAACAGAATTTTCTTTCCAGAAATAAATATTATCTAAAAACACATCAGCTTGAGCCCACTGGTCAACACCCTCGAATTTAAATTGAAATAAATCTCCAAGTGTTATTCCTTGACTTGTCCATTCGGTGAGTGGAATATCTAAACTGGTCCACTCATCCTTTTTCAATTCTTTTGAAACTGCTACCTCTCTTGGATTAGCATCACCAGGTTCTCTTATTAAAAATGTCTTAAGTTGATTTAGATCTGCAGTCCAAGCATCAATATGTAAATATTCCATTCCTGAAATATCTGTTTTATCATATTGTACACCTTGGTAACTGAGCTTTGAATAGTGAGTAATCTTATCACCACTTAAATCCAATTCCGCATATCCACTTCCTTGCCACATTTGACCCCAATCTGGGTTCATATTGACATTTCCAACAGCTGTATATGCATCACTAAATACAGAAACTACAGTTGTTGAAGGTCTTACGGGTGGTGTTGGAGCAGAAACAGTCGGTGCTAAAATTGCAGTAACTTCAAATTCTTGTGAATATTCAGTTGTAGCAATGGCAGCACCTCTAGCAACCACTTTAATAGTGTAGGTTCCAGCCTCTTTATAAGTGAAAGATGCAGTTTCACCAATATTGGCAGTTACTGCGTCTGCACCAGCTTCACCAGAGATAAAATCAAAAACAGTTGCCCAATCAGCGTTAGCAGTTACATTTACCTTTTTAGAAACATTCGTATCATTTTCAATTGTAACTTGCAAATTTTCAGGAGCATTGAATGATACAATTAGAGAAACATCTGCAGTGGTTGTTAGATTATTTAATCCAGTAGCAGTTACTTTAATTGTATGATTGCCTTCTTTAAAAGTATGTTTAACATTTCCCCCAGTTTTTATTGAAGATGAAACAGGTGACCCATCACCATAATCAATAACAAAACTAATAGCACCTTCACCAGTTGGTGTAATAGTAACTAAACCTGTGTTGTCCTGTGTAATATCAAAAGACGCAGAAACATTACTGGGAGGTGCAATATTCTTTGCAAATTCATTGTTATCGCTAAAATCTTCATCACATCCAACTAAGAAAAAGATGATGAAAATAGAACTTAAAATTTTATATATATTTTTCATATTCATTTTTTTAATAACCTGCATTTTGTGTTAAACCAGAAATATCAATTTCTGTCTGTGGAATCGGGAAAACTTCATGTTTACCTGCTACAAAACCAGAAATTTCATTTGGTGCTTGGCC
>CACLUN010000054.1 GCA_902610105.1 uncultured Bacteroidota bacterium | reverse complement strand
TGATTTTCAACTAACCTTAAGTATTTTTCAGTTATTTCAAAGTCTTTATTTGAATTAGGTTTATCAGTCATTAATTCTAATTTCATCTCATATTTTCCTCTTTTAATTTTAGACATTTTTCCAAAAAGAACAGGAATATCCAGTTCCTTTGCCATTCTTTCTGCGCCTGTAAAAACAGGAACCTCAACCCCAAGAAAATTTGACCAATAATTAATTTTTCTTATCTGTGGGGATTGATCAGCTACAAAACCATACATGAATTTATTTCCTGAATTTTCAAGGTTTCTAATTATATTTATGGCATCATATCGTGGTATTAATTTAATACCATGTTTTATTCTTGATTTAAGAATTATTTTCTCAAAATCTTCATCTTTCAAAGGGGTGTAAATTGCAGCAACTTGATGATCAAAATAATTGTTTAATGTAGTCAGCCATTCATAACCACCGTAATGTGAAACCATTATTATTACACTTTTTCCCTTTGAAAAAAAACTATTTGCTAATTCAGGGTTTAAAACCCTAAACCTTTTTTTTATTTGATTTTTATTTAAGTAGTCTAGTTTAATCATTTCTAAATAAATATCACAGAAGTGAGTGTAGAACTTCTTCTTTAAAACTTTAATTTGGTTTGAGGATAAGTTAAGGTTTGACAATTTTAAATTATTGTCAACAACATCAACCCTGTACTTTATAAGGTTACAAAGTATAAATCTCAATAAATTTGATATTTGATATAGTACACAAAAAGGAAGATTTCCAATTATAAAAAATATGAACTTGATAAAAAATATTTTTATTTTTTTCAATCCTAGAAAAATTACTCTTCGTTATACTTTAGCTCAGCATTTAAAACGAATTCCAAGTCTTCACCTTTAATATTTCTAGCAATTATTTTTCTTTCAGGATTGATTAAAAAAGATGATGGAATTCCTTCTTTACTTAAATCATAAAGTTTAGCTATAGGGTCATTGAAATATTTAAGATTAGAAATATGAATCCAACTTTCAATTTTATCAACTTCAATAGCTCTTTTCCAACTCTCCATATTCATATCTAGAGATACCCCTAAAATTGTAAAATCTTCATTAGAATATTTACTTTGAAGTTCAGCTAAACCAGGGTTTTCAACTCTGCATGGAGCACACCATGATGCCCAAAAATCAATTAATATATATTTTGATTTGATTGAATAGAGAGAAATAACTTCACCATTTAAACCAGGACCAGAAAATTTTGGAGCAAAAGAACCAATTCTGGGAGCCTCAGTATTTGACAATTTATAATTGTCTATTATTCCTTTAACCGCAATAAAAGGAGATGTTTTTTTGAGAGATTTATCAAAATTTACAAGTATTGAATCAGCTATTTCATAATCAATCGACCTTTCAAAAACCATTCTTTGCAAAATCAAAGCCGAAACGTATGAATCATTCTTATTGTTCATAAAATCATATTCATAATCTGTGAGCTTTGTTCTCATCTCGATAAATTGTTCCTCAAGATCAAGTTTAATAAGCGAGTCATTTATAGCAATATTATAATTTATCTCATTTTGGATGCTGTTAAGTTCATTTATAAAAGAAGATGATTCATCAATATATTTTTTAAAATCATCATTTGATTTTGTTCCTTTAACAATTGTTGACCTTAACGAGTCTTTGTAAACAGTCATTACTATATTTCCTGGTTCCAAAACAACGGGGATATTTCCTCTGATATTTTTAAAAAATAAATAATACATCTCTGGAACAACAATCGAGTCTGAAAAACTAAAATTTCCCCCTAATACATTGATGGAGTCTTTTAAAACTGGGACGTTTTCTTTGTATTGGACCAAATAAACCATCTCACCATCAGGTATATCCGAATTCGCTGAAAGATTATATTCATTCTTTTTAGAGCAAGATGCTAAAATTAAAAATGATAGAAAGAATAGTTTTTTCATTTGAATGCAAATTTAGAAATATTGAACAAAAGTAATAACTTTATTCCTTATTCTTATGGTTGATAAATTAAGATTTATTAAGCAGCTTCATAAAGTTGTTGGTAAAAAATATGTTTTTACAGATAAACTAAATAAGGAACCATTTTCTAAAGGTTGGAGATATGGCGAGGGTAGTGCATTAGCCGTAGTAAAACCCGGTAAACTAACTGAGATGTGGAAAACCCTTGAAATTTGTGTTGAAAATGATTTAATCATTATAATGCAAGCTGCAAATACAGGACTAACTGGTGGATCAACACCATTTGGAGAGGATTATGATCGTCCTATAGTAATAATAAATACGATGAGAATGAGCGATATCCATTTAATTAATGATGGAAATCAAATCATTGGCTTTTCAGGAAGTACTTTATATGATCTTGAAAAAAAACTTAAACCATTAAAAAAAGAACCACACTCAGTGATAGGATCAACATCAATTGGAGCATCTATTGTTGGAGGTGTTTGTAATAATTCTGGAGGATCACTTGTCAAGAGAGGCCCAGCCTACACACAACTTGCTTTATATGCAAAAGTTAATGCAAAAGGGAAGTTAGAATTAATCAATGAATTGGATATTAATCTTGGAAAAACACCTGAAGAAACACTTCGAAATTTAGAAGAAAAAAAATACGAAAAATCTGACATAATTAACTCTAATAAATTAGCATCAGATGATCAATATTCAAAAATTATCAGGGAAATAGATTCTAGTAAACCTGCAAGATTTAATGCTGATCCAAGACTCCTTTATGGTGCATCTGGAAGCGGTGGTAAAATTGCTGTATTTGCTGTGAGACTTGATACTTATCCTGCACCAAGTAAAAATCAAGTATTTTATGTTGGCTCAAACGATCCAGATGTTTTTTGGAAAATTAGAAAAAACATTCTCTCAAATTTTAAAACTTTACCAACATCTGGAGATTATTTACATAAAGACTGTTATGATGCTGCAAAAAAATATAGTAAGGATACATTTGTAATAATAGAAAAGCTAGGCACCAAATTCCTTCCAACACTTTTCGAGCTTAAAAGGAAGGTTGATCATATTTCTAAAAAAACTTCTTTACTTCCAAATAATTTATCTGACAAGTTGATGCAATTTTTTAGTAATTTCTTACCCAATCATCTACCCAAAAGAATTGAAAATTTTAGAAATCTATATGATCATCATTGGATTATTGAAATGTCAGACAAGGGAATAGATGAGGCTAATAATTACTTTATAAAATTTTTTAAAGAAAATAATGGGGATTTTTTTAAATGTTCTGAAAAAGAAGGAAATAAAGCAATATTACATAGATTTACCGCAGCTAGTGCATTTGGAAGATATTCAGCCATTAATGAGGATAAAATAGGTGGAACAATGTCCATGGATATAGCATTTCCAAGAAATGAGAGGAATTGGTTTGAAAAATTACCAAAAGATATCGATGAAATGTTTGACATGAAATTGTATTATGGACATTTATTTTGTCACGTATTACATCAAAACTACATCATAAAAAAGGGTGTTGACCCTGAAAAGCTAAAGGAAAAGCTTTTTAAAAATTACGATTCACGAGGAGCAGAATACCCGTCTGAACACAATGTTGGTCATGAATATGAAGCAAAAGATATATTAAAGAAATTTTATAAAGATCTTGATCCAACAAACACTTTCAACCCAGGAATAGGCTTCACCAGTAAACTAAAAAACTGGAAATAGAATTAATTTAAATTTTAAACTTATTTTTGCAATGCAATGAAGAGTAATACTTTTGGCAATCTTTTTACAGTAACAACATTTGGTGAATCTCACGGAAATAGTATTGGTGGAATAATAGATGGTTGTCCATCTGGAAAAGAAATAAATATTGAATTAATTCAAAAAGATTTAGACAGAAGGAAACCAGGACAGTCAAAAATTGTTACTCAAAGAAAGGAAAATGATAAACTAGAAATTTTATCAGGAATATTTGAGGGAAAAACAACTGGAACGCCAATTGGATTTATCATAAAAAATAAGGATCAAAAATCAAAAGATTATACTCATCTAAAAGAATCATATAGACCATCACACGCTGATTATGTTTATGAAAAAAAGTATGGTAATAGAGATTACAGAGGAGGAGGTAGAAGCTCTGCTAGAGAAACTGCTTGTAGAGTAGTTGCTGGATCAATTGCTAAACAAATTCTGGGAAATATTAAAATTAACGCATTTGTTTCGTCTGTTGGAAATATTTCATTGAATACTTCATATTCAAAACTAGATTTTAAAAACATTGAGAAAAATAATGTAAGATGTCCAGACAATGAAACAGCTCAAAAAATGGAAGAGCTAATATTGAAGGTTAGGAAAAATGGTGATACTGTTGGCGGAGTTGTAAGCTGTGTTATTCAAAATACACCCATTGGAATTGGAGAACCTGTTTTCAAAAAACTACATTCTGAGTTA
>CACLUN010000053.1 GCA_902610105.1 uncultured Bacteroidota bacterium | reverse complement strand
AAATACAGCACCAGATGCGGGGTTGATCGATATTGCAGATAAATTTCCGCCAAGAGCTCCAAATGCACCTCCCATAGCGGAATATCTAGCATTTCCACTCTCATTTTCAATACTCCAATTTACGGCGTCAGAAATATCTTGAGAATTAACAAATAATGGAAAAAATGTTAAAAAAAAATATATGTATTTCATCTAAAATTATCTGGAACCTCTTCCACTTGATCCAACTGACGATGAACCTCTTGTTGATGAAGAACTATTCATGCTTGATGAACCGGAAGGTCTAGAATAACTCGAACTTGAGCTGCTTGGTGAGTTGTAAGACCTGGATGATGCTGAGCTAGAACTTGGGTTGTTATAACTTCTAACTCCACTATTAGATGAATTTCCGGAATAATTATTTCTACCTCCAAGACCCCAGTTGTATTGTGTTGATTTAGCTGGCCTGCCATTGGAGGAATTTGTGGGATTAGTGTAATATCTCCTTGAAACATCATTTCCGGATGGACGTCCTTTAGATCCTGAGCTTGATACACCTACACCCATTTCAGGTCTAGAGTAAATTCTATTCCTCTCAATATTATTTTTTGTTGAGTTATTATCTTTTACAAAATCTTTGTAAGATCTAATCTTAATATCTTTATTATCCATCACGTTATCATCTTGCAAAGCTGAGGATCTACCAACATTGTAATAGGTGACACTAGTTGCATTTGAGTTATTTCCACTAGCACTAGTTGATTTACCATTTCCATAAACGACAACCCCTTTAGAACTTCCTCTTTTACCTTGGTTGTAGGATATATTTTCATTTGAACTTCTATTTAAATAGTTATTGTAAATAGAATTATTGTAAGATCCATATTTAGAATACCTAGTTCTGTAATTGAATGGCATTGTTCTTCCCCACCAACCATATGGGTAGAAATCATAGTAAAATGGGTAGTAGCCATACATCCAGCCGTATCTGTACAAATTTCTCATTGAAAAGTATGAATAACCGGAGTACCAATTTCCATAATAAGGGTACATACCACCATAATAACCAAATCCAAAATATCTATTTCTGTAAGGAAAATAGTCAACTACATAGTCGGTAGTATCTGGGATATCTCCCCAAGCTGCTTGATTACTTGAATAACTAATTTCTTTTGATGTTACAAAATCAGAGTTTAAATCAATACTATCAGAAAAAACAAAATCATTTTCTAACTCTAGTGCTTTGTCTTTGAAATAATTTTCGTAATACTTGGACGTACTGTTCTTTGTCTCCCTATCGTTATTGTTATATATGCCATCAGAGGATACAAGACTGGAGCTATTAAATGAGCCACATCCATAAGTTAGAAGCAAGATTAAAAACAAATAATTAAGATTAATATTTAATTTGATAGATGGCATTATTAAATTACTTTTGATATATAAATATAAAAACAAATTTTGTGCCAAATCAATTATGTCTAAAAAATTAACAAATCGGAGCGAAAATTATGCAAAATGGTACAATGAGCTAGTAGTTATGGCTGATTTAGCTGAAAACTCATCAGTTCGAGGCTGCATGGTGATTAAACCATATGGATATGCAATTTGGGAAAAAATTCAACATGAATTAGACCTAAAGTTCAAAGAAACTGGTCACTACAACGCATATTTTCCACTTTTTGTTCCAAAAAGCTTGTTTGAGGCTGAAGAAAAAAATGCTGAAGGATTTGCAAAAGAGTGTGCAGTAGTTACCCACTACAGACTAAAGAATGATGATAAAAATCCTGGTAAATTAATTGTTGATGAAAATTCAAAATTGGAGGAGGAGTTAATAGTTAGGCCAACAAGTGAGGCCATAATATGGAAAACATATAAAAATTGGATTCAATCATATCGTGATTTACCCATACTACTAAATCAATGGGCTAATGTTGTGCGTTGGGAGATGAGAACAAGACTATTTTTAAGAACAGCTGAATTTCTGTGGCAAGAAGGACACACTGCCCATGCGAACAAGCAAGAAGCCTTAGATGAGACAAAACTTATTATTGATTTGTATGCAAATTTTGTAGAAAATTTTATGGGTATTTCTGTTATATCAGGCCTAAAATCAGATTCTGAAAAATTTGCAGGAGCTGAGGAGACATATTGCATTGAATCACTAATGCAAGATGGTAAAGCCTTGCAGGCTGGAACATCTCATTTCTTGGGACAAAATTTTGCTAAGGCTTTTGACGTTAAATTTACTGACAAAGAAGGTAACCTAGACCATGTTTGGGCAACTTCGTGGGGTGTATCTACTAGATTGATGGGGGCACTGATAATGAGTCACGGAGATGATAATGGTTTGATTTTACCTCCAAAATTAGCGCCTTACCAAATTGTAATAATACCAATATTTAAGTCCAATAAAGAATTAGAAAACATTACCAACTTTATTAATCCAATAATTAATGAAATTAGAGATAACGGCTTTACTGTTAAGTTTGATACAAGGCTTAATCAAAAACCTGGTTTTAAATTCAATGAATATGAAATTAAAGGTGTCCCAATCAGAATAGCTGTTGGTCCACGTGATTTAAAAGAAAATACTATTGAAATATTTCGAAGAGATAAAATGGAAAAGAAAAATTTAAAATCATCAGAAGCTATTGCTGAAATTAAGTTTTTGATTGAAGATATTCAAAAAACCTTGTTTGAAAGATCAAAAGACTTCATGAACATAAATACCAAAGTTGCTGAAAACTATGAAGATTTTAAAAAATTAATTTTTGATGGGGGTTTTGTGCTAGCGCATTGGGATGGAACTGAACAAACTGAGGAACTTATAAAAAAAGAAACAAAAGCAACCATTCGTTGCATTCCTTTTGAATCTAATGAGCAAGGTTTATGCATAGTTTCAGGAAAAAAATCTAAAGGCATGGTTTTTTTTGCTAGATCATATTAAATTTGACATTTAATATTTTGCATCTTTATTTCCTTTATATAAATTTGCACCGTTAATTTTTTTGGCCCGTTCGTCTATCGGCTAGGACGCCAGGTTTTCATCCTGGTAAGAGGGGTTCGATTCCCCTACGGGCTACAAATCACTAAGTTTAACTAAATTAAACTTGAGATTACCTTTTCAGATATAAAAAACTATTATATTTGCTAAGCAAAATTTAAATTACATGGCAAACCATAAATCTGCAATTAAGAGAATCAGACAAACAAAGACTAGAAACGTCAAAAATCGTCTTCAGCACAAGACCGCAAGGAATGCAATAAAAAGTTTAAAAGAAACCGAAAACAAAAAGGAAGCTGATAAATTATTTGCTGATGTAACATCAATGTTAGATAAGCTTTCTAAAAACAATATAATTCACAAAAACAAGTCGGCAAATTTAAAATCAAAGTTGTCAAAGCATGTTAACTCACTCAAGCCCAAAAAGAAAGCGACCAAGCCTAAAGCAAAATCTAAGAGTTCATAGAAATTAGAAACTCTTCATTATTTAGTGTCTTTTTTATCTTATCCTCAACAAATTCCATTGCCTCGACAGGATTCATATCGGCTAAGTATTTCCTCATTATCCACATTCTTTGAATAGTGTTTTGATCAAGTAATAAATCATCTCTTCTAGTGCTTGAGGATACTAAATCAATTGCTGGAAAGATTCTTCTATTAGAAATTCTTCTGTCCAATTGAAGTTCCATATTACCGGTACCTTTAAATTCTTCAAAAATTACTTCGTCCATTTTCGATCCTGTTTCGGTCAATGCTGTTGCAATAATCGATAAAGATCCACCGCCTTCAATATTTCTTGCAGCTCCAAAAAATCTCTTTGGTTTATGAAGAGCATTAGCATCTACACCACCACTTAGAATCTTTCCAGATGCTGGTTGTACAGTGTTATAAGCTCTAGCCAATCTAGTGATTGAATCAAGTAAAATGACAACATCATGCCCGCATTCTACTAATCTTTTTGCCTTTGACAAGACTATGTTAGCAACTCTTACATGTCTATCTGCTGGTTCATCAAAAGTTGAAGCAACAACCTCACCTTTTACATTTCTTTGCATGTCGGTTACCTCTTCAGGTCTTTCGTCAATTAATAGTATGATTTGATAAACTTCAGGGTGATTGGCTGCTATTGCATTTGCAACATCCTTTAGTAACATTGTTTTTCCAGTTTTTGGTTGAGAGACAATCATTCCTCTTTGTCCTTTTCCAATTGGTGAAAAAAGGTCCATTATTCTTGTGGAAATACTACTTTCTTTATCTGCAATATTAAATTTTTCATCTGGAAATAATGGTGTTAAATGTTCAAAAGATACTCGGTCTCTAACAACTTCAGGACCAAGACCATTTATCTTTTTTACCTTTATTAAAGGAAAATACTTTTCTCCCTCTTTTGGCGGTCTAACTTGACCTAGTACAGTATCACCTGTCTTTAGACCAAATAATCTAACTTGGGATTGAGATACAT
>CACLUN010000052.1 GCA_902610105.1 uncultured Bacteroidota bacterium | reverse complement strand
TGCTATGATTCCAATTGGAAGAGGTCAAAGAGAATTAGTAATTGGAGACAGACAGACTGGAAAGACAACAGTTTGTATTGACACAATTTTAAATCAAAAAGAATTTTTTGATGCAGGTAAGCCCGTTTATTGTATATATGTTGCTATAGGTCAAAAAGCATCAACAGTTGCCGCGATCGCTAAAGTTCTAGAAGAAAAAGGTGCTCTTGATTATACTACAATTGTTGCGGCTAATGCCTCTGACCCAGCACCAATGCAGGTATATGCTCCGTTTGCTGGTGCATCTATTGGTTGTCCTAGTGTATTAACAACCCTTCCAACAACACCTTCACCTACATTAATTGAAGCAATTCTGTTTGTTCTTTTAACGGTATCTCCTTCTTTAATTTCTTTGGATGGGCCTAGCAAAACGACACCCACATTATCTTCTTCAAGGTTAAGAACTATTCCTTCCATACCATTGTCAAACTGAACAAGTTCACCATATTGAACATTTGAAAGACCATAAACTCTTGCAATACCATCTCCAACTTGTAAAACTGTACCAACCTCGTCTAGTGATGGCCCAACTTTTGATCCGGTTAATTGATTTCTTATAATAGCTGATATTTCAGCGGGCTTAATATTTGCCATAATTTATTGTATTGATATATTTAAAAATTCCTGTTCTAATTTTTTTAACTGATCTTTAAGACTAGCATTGTATTGTAAATCTCCTACTCTTAAAACAAATCCACCAACGATATTTTCATCAATATTATTTGTAAGATTTACATTTTTAGATGTTAGTTGTTTAACTCTATTTTCTATTTCTTTTAACTTATTAGATTCAACTTGAGAAGCCGTTGTTAAAATAACTTCTTGGTTACCAACGTGATTATTATATAAAACTTTAAAGCTTTTGGAAACGTCGTCAAATAGATCTATTCTCCTGTTATTCATTAATAGTTTTATAAGACTTTTACTTAAATCACAAAGGCTTTTGAAAATTTCATTTAGAGTAGCAAGTTTATCGCTGTCCTTAATGATCTTGCTGTCAATGAAAAGCTTCAGCTCGTTAGAGTCATCAAAAGTCTTATTTACTTGAGACATATCATTAAAGATTGTTTCAAGCTTATTATTGTCATCTTTACAAGACAATAATAGCGCTTTTGCATATCTAATAGCTACCCTATTATAATTCATTTAAGTTTTACGTCCTTTAGTAATTCGTCGACAATTTTCATTTGCTTATCATTGTCTGAAAGTTTATCATTTAAAAGCTTTTCAGCAATCTCAATTGAAAGGCTGGCAACTTGTTTTTTGATTTCTGACACAGCAGCATTTTTTTCATTTCTGATTGCTTCATTAGCACTTTCAATGATTTTTCCTGCTTCTTTTTTTTGCTTCATCTTTAGATTCACTAATGATTATATTCTTTAAATCTCTAGCTTCTTTTAAAATTGAATCTCTTTCAATTCTAGCTTGTTTCATGATTTCTTCGTTATCGGCTTGTAATGATTGCATCTCTTCTCTTGCTTTTTCAGCAGATTCAAGAGCGTCTTTAATTCCTTCCTCTCTTTTATTAATTGTATCTAAGATTGGCTTCCAAGCAAATTTTTTCAACAAAAAAATCAAAGACAAGAAAATTAAAGAGTGCCAAAAAAACAGACCTATTGAAAACTCTTCTAGTAATTTTTCCATATAAATAAAATTAGAATTACTCCAGTTTTTGAAGTAAGACTGTTAATTAAGTTTAAACAGCAAATAAAGCTACAAAGCCAAATCCCTCTGCTAATGCAGCTAAAATAAGTGCTAGAGTTTGAATTTTGCCATAAGCATCGGGCTGTCTACCAATAGCTTCCATAGCTCCTTTTCCTGTTAAGCCGAGTCCAATTCCGACTCCGATTGCGCAAAGTCCTGCGCCGATAATTGCTGGTATTTCCATAATAAATATAATTTAATTTAATTTAACATAATTTAATTTTAGTGTTCATGCTCTTCATTTGCAAATCCAAAATATAAAGCAGACAAAATAGTAAAAATGTAGGCTTGTAATAGCGCTACAAAAAGTTCAATAATCATTAACAAAAAGGCTAGAACAAATGAAAGTGAACTGCCAATCCAGTTGTAAAATATAAACATAAGCCCTATTATACTCATGATTACTATGTGGCCACCTTGCATATTAGCATACAACCGAATCATTAAAGTAAGTGGTTTTATAAAAACACCTAAAAGTTCTATTGGTGCTAAAATAAGTCTAATGGGTTTAGGCACGCCAGGCATCCAAAAAATGTGCGCCCAATAATTTTTATTTGCTGTGATATTTGTAATAATAAAAGTAAGTAGTGCTAAAGAAAAGGTAATTGCAATATTTCCAGTAACATTAATTCCAATAGGGGTTAACCCTAACAAGTTTAGGAATAAAACAAAAAAGAAAATAGTCAATAAAAAACTCATATATTTCTTATAATTCTTTCCTATGTTTGGCCTTGCAATTTCGTCTCTGACATATAAAACTATAGGTTCAAAAAACCTACCCATTCCTTTTGAAATCCCTTTATTAGTTTTATAAGACCTAGCCAAGCTTATGAATAGCCATAGCATAAATAAGGCTGTAAAAATCATAACGACAACGTTTTTGGTTATTGAAAAATCAATTGGTTTTTCATTCAATAATTTATTAGAATCGTCGTAAATAAATGTTCCTTCGCTATCTGTTTTGTAGATTTTATTCTTATCATAATACATTCTGTAGTAATTTTCATTGCTATTGACAACTTTTTTACCGTGTTTGAATTCTGATGACATGAAAAACTTGAGGCCATTATCATATAGAATAACAGGTAGTGGAATTTCTAAATAAACTTTTTCATTATTCTCATTCGTATAAGATGCAACACCAAAACTATGAGAATCTTTAAGGTGGTGAGCAATATATTTTTTTATTTCTTCTTTTATATCCACGTTTTTCTGTGGGTTTTTATCAATTGAATAACCGTGAACGGATAGGCTAAAAATTAGGCTAAATGAAAGAAAAAATTTTGCAAAATTCATGTGAGAATATCGGCAACAATTAATAATGCCGCAAAGTTAAGATATTAACTTATAAAATTAAGCTATTTATTTAATTTCTTTAACTGTTTATAAACAACAAAAAATGCAAGTGCAAAACCAATTAAAGACATAATTAGTGTGAAATTAATTTCTGGGTTGTAATGCGAATCAATCCATTTACCAATTCTTGAAAAAATGAATATAGTAATGCCCATTTCAAAACTGATTAATGCAAATGTTGCTAATGTGCTAGGCCGTTTTTTCAGCTTCAGGTTTTTTATCGTTGGCAGTTTCACTTTCAACAGCTTTTAATTGTTTTCCAGTTTTCATAACAATTGTTGCGTCAACTTGGGCACCCTCTTCAACTGAGAGTTTTGCTGTAGTTATATCTCCTTGAATATATGATTCAGACATTAATGAAAGAACTTCAGAGATAAAAATCTGTCCACTAATTGAACCTGATATATCTGCATTAGAACAACTTAATTTCCCTGTAATTTTTCCAGATTTACCAACAACTACCTTTCCTGTTGTTGTAATAGTACCTTCAACGCTTCCGTCAATTCTAAAATCAGCTTTAGAAATAATGTCTCCTACTATTTTCGTAGATGATTCAATAACATCAACAGATGGGGAGGAGAAAAATTTATTGTCAGCCATAATTTATTATTTTAATTCGTCTAATGTTTTAAAAATCAGCATATTAATATACTGGGGCGTTGAAATTACGAAATATTTATTATTTGACAATGTTTTGTTTTTCTTTATTATTTGGGATGCAAAATAATTAGCTTTTAAAGTTGATTTAAAATTATAAAAAGAAAGTAAGTTAATTGAGTTATTATATTCATCAATATTATGTTGGATCTCTATCACAGAATTTAAATTAAATTTTTTATCAATTTTAAAAAAAACAACAAAGGATGAATCATTAATTGACATAGATTTTTTAGAAACTAACTGATTTAAAAAAACTACTTTTTCCTTCAATCTATTAGAAAGTTCAGGATAAAACTCAGTCAACTCATTCAATGAATTGATATAGCTATCAATTCCTCTTTCATTAGCTTCTAGTTCTGCTTTAAAAAGGAGCAAATCAAATCTGTTAGTTCTTGATATAGATTTGGATAAAACTGAATCAATTGACCTTACAACGTAATCAATTTTATTACTATCTACTAAATCTTTAAGACTTTGAATATAGTTGTCAATGTTAACTTTATTTTTATTTTCTGGTTCTTCATTAGATAGGGTTTTAGCAATTGAAGAGCTAGGGTAATTTTGTATAATGTTTGTCTTAATCTGATTTGCAATTTTTTTGTTTTTAAATATTTTCGAATTATAAATTCTATATAGATAATATCGACTTTGTAGATATTCTAGTTCTGTTACTAGTTCATTGTCAATTTTTTTAAAATTTTCTAAGGAACTTTCAAGATCATTAAAATACTCATAAAAGTAAAGGCCCTTTTTATAAAAATTTGAGTTTTTAATTCTATTCAAACTATCTTTTTTTTTTCTGAGAATATGGGATTAATTTAACAAGTGCATCAATATCGCTCTCAAAATTATAATTTAAAGCCTTTGGCTTATCTTTTACTTCTTCAATACCAATTAAATTGATTTTTGACAATCTCCAATTATCAACTCTCAATCTTTTTCCCCAAACGTTTTTGAATTGCCTTATTCCGCTTGAAATAGCCGAGTTATTGTTGAAATAAAAAACAGAATTAGTGCTAAATCT
>CACLUN010000051.1 GCA_902610105.1 uncultured Bacteroidota bacterium | reverse complement strand
ATTGCCTTTTGATTTCACCATAATTGAATAAATTTGAATAATGTCTTTTAAAAGTAGTAAAATATATATCATTATTTCTTTTTTGGTTCTATTAAATTCTTGTGGCCTTTTAAGGTCGGATAATAGAAACATAAACTATAAAATTGTAGATTTTGAGGAAAATAAATCACCTATAAAACCAACATATGAAAATGTTGAAGACTGGTTAGTTCATCCTCAAAAAGATCTAAAAGAGTATCCTTTTTTAGATAAAAATAATGGTTTAATTAGGGCGGATGTATTCTTTATCGTACCAACTTTATTCACTGATAAAAGAAATAAAAATTGGAATTCTGATGTATACGATGATGATTTTGCAAAAATTATTATGCAGTCAACCATCAAATATCAAGCAACTGCCTGGTTAGACTCGGGGAATTTATATTCTCCAAATTATAGACAAGCTCATTATAAAGTTTTTGACGAGTATAGATGGGAGAATGGAGGTGAGAGAGCATTTGAACTTGCGTATGAGGATATTAAAAGATCTTTTGAGGTATACTTACAAAAATACAATGAAGGAAGACCAATTATTATTGCAGGACACAGCCAAGGTTCAGGTCATGCAATAAGGCTTTTACAAGACTTTTTTGATGGTAAGAAATTGAAGAGTAAGTTGATAGCAGCATATTTACCTGGAACTAAAGTAACATCAAATGATTTTTTTGATTTAGAGTTAATGAGTACGCCAACTCAAATTGGAGGTTATTTAACATGGAATACTTACAAACTATTTAAAAAAGATAAAAAAAGAAATTTTACTATTGATAAAGAATGGTTGACAGGAGCTGAATGTTCCAATCCAGTTACTTGGAATTCTAGTGGAACAAGTACCTATTCAGAGCACAAGGGTTTATTGTTTTTAAATGAAAAGATATTCAGTAATGCCCTTGAAATTGAATATATACAAAATGGAGTTTATTTACGAACTCCTAAAATTGGCCTAATAAATTCTTTGATAACATCGACTTTATGGGATTATCACAGAGGTGATATTAATTTGTTTTGGGAAGACATAAGACTAAATGCAATAATTAGGGTCCAAGAATATTTTAAAAATTTAGCTAATTGAGCTACCATATTCCCAACCCTCTCTTACTTCCTCTTTTATAAACGCGTCTATATCTGGACGGTTGGTAATTTTCATGTTTTTTGAATCATAATTTATTTTAGCTCCAAACCTTTGAGATAGTGTTCCAATTAGTGCCATCTCTGTAAGATCTGCTCCATAACTAAAGTTTGATTCGGGTAGATAGTCGTTTTTAATAGCATCAATCCATTCTTGAACTGGAGTTTCATCACCCCACTTAAGTCTTGGAATTGTTTCTTTAGGCAAATTATTTTTGAATTCTAACCACTCCTCATCGGAGACTAAAAGTTTTGGGTTATTAGGTCTACCTCCAGTTATCAGAGAGTTTTTTGAACCAACCATAATCATACCTCCTCCCCAAAGTTCTTTGATTGGCCATGATGGATTAATTTCTGGTTTAAAACCACCTTCATACCATTTCATTGTAACACCTGGTCTATTATTATTTTTTGGAAATTTATAAGTAACTATTGATTTTTCACATACGAAATGGTGGTCATTTATTTTATTTTCAACATAAGAATCTACTTCATCTGGCATACCTAAATTTAAAGCCCAGAAAGGACCATCCAAGGTATGACAAGACCAATCTCCTAATTGACCATTACCAAAATCATAAAATCCTCTCCATGATCTTGGCACATATACTGGATTATAATCTCTTACTTTAGCAGGTCCTAGCCATAAATCCCAATCCAGATGATTTGGAATGTCATACTTGGGAGGAGGAAAACTTTCTGGAAGTGTCCAATAGTGGCCAGGTCTAAAATCAAAACTTCCGATCCACGCATGAACTTCACGAACCTCACCCAATACTCCAGCTTCATACCATTCTTTAATTTGTCTTACTCCATTGGTGGTGTGTCCCTGGTTACCCATTTGAGACACAATATTATAGTAATTAGCAGCTTTTTTTAATGTTCGACATTCCCACACATTATGAGCTAATGGTTTTTCTATATACACATGTTTCCCTAATTCCATTGCAATCATGGCAGGAGCAAAGTGAGTGTGGTCGGGTGTACTTATTATAACAGCATCAATCTCTTTATGCATTTTATCATACATTACTCTGAAATCAGTAAACTTTTTGACATTAGGAAATTGAGATTTAATTTTTTCATATCCATTTTTTGCCGTAATATCATCAACATCACACATAGCAACTATATTTTCTCCTATTAGATCATTATTTGGTAGTACAGGATTCCAGTTTGCTCCGCCTCTTCCACCAACACCAATTACTGCAACATTTAATTTACTATTAGTATTCTTACAACTTATTAAGTTTGGTGTAACTAATGCTGCTCCAGCTAGTATTGATGAGGATTTTAAAAAACTTCTTCTGTTTAAATTATTCATAATCTAGAATTCTCTGTATTGTGAATCTAAAAAGCTATTAGCTTCATCTTCTTGAAACCTTGCTTTAGAATTATCCCAATGAAGTGTTTTTCCGGGAAATCTTCCAGCAATAACACCAAGAAGGATGGTCTCTGTCAATCTGGATGAGTATGAAAAAGGGGCAGTACATTTATCTTTACCAAGGCATGCATCAATAAATTGATGATAATGTAAATAGGACTCCTTGCCATAATCTCTGACAGGAATCTCACTCAAATCACCATTTTCAACAAATTTTGAAACATCAAAATCTTTGTACTCATTATCCACAATCAATTTTGGAAGCTCCATAAAATGGGGGAGAAGTAGTTTTCCTTTTTCGCCCATAAACATTGCTCCTTGTAATGGAAGTTTATCACTATTTGGTAATTTTAGATCTTTATGTTTTTTTGGTGAACTTTTACCATCTTCCCAAATCCATGTTAGTGTGTCAGTTGTATATTTTGTTCCAGGGAAAACATACACAACATAATTTTTTTCAGGGAAACCAAAATTATTGGGTCTTCTACATTTATTTTTAATTGTCATAGGAATATCAAGTTCCAAGGCGTTATATGGAGTATCAAAAATATGGACACCCATGTCACCTAGAGTTCCACATCCAAAATCAACCAGTTTTCTCCACATTCCTGGGTGATAAATTTTTTCCTTGTAAGGTCTTTCTTTTGCTGTTCCTAACCACAAATTCCAATCAAGAGAGTTTGGTATTGAATCCTCTCCAATTGGTGCAGGCCCGTCATATCCCCAATTTTTGGGAGACCAAGCTCTCACTGAACGAACTTTACCAATTATCCCTGATTTTATGAGTAGTGTAGCAAGTTTATAATCATAAAAAGAATGAACTTGAATACCCATTTGTGTTATCAAGTTTTTTTCTTCAGCCAATTTTTTCATTTTTCTTGCTTCAGAAACATGGTGAGTTAATGGTTTTTGACAATAAACATGCTTATTAAAATTCATTGCCATGATGGACGCAGGAGCGTGAGTATGATCAGGTGCCGAAATAATTACAGCATCAATTTCATTGTGAATGTTTTCTAACATATCACGGTAATCCTTGTAAAGTTTAGCTTTGGGAAACAATTTTCCTGCTTCAACCAAGGCTTTATTATCAACATCACAAAGTGCAAAAACTTCAACTTTCTTGTGGGACGCAATGTCATTAAGATCTGCTTTTCCCATTCCTCCAACCCCAATGTGAGCAGTTTTCACTTTAGTATTTTTATTTAAGATACTAAAATCTGGTATTAATGGTGTTAAACCTAATAAAGATGTATTTTTTAAAAAAGTTCTTCTTTTAGTCATTACTATAATTTTTTAATTTTTATTTCTCTGAACCATATTGGGCTATCATGATCTTGCAAAGCTATATACCCTTTTTTGAACTTACCATAATCAGGAAACTCATCCCACTTTCCTGAATTTCTTCTTTCATACCAATCTTCTGAGTAAGGGACAAAGGAGAGTATCAGTTCTCCGTTTAACCAATGCTCAACTCGTTCATCGGTGTATTTTATTTTTGTTGAGTTCCACTCACCAGCTGGTTTTAATTTCTTAATTTTTTCATCAGCTGCGTACATCGCATAATCAGCTCCAGCTTTTTGCCAGTCTTCAAGTTCTGAATTGTTAAGTTTTCCCCAACCAAAATCATCAATTAATTGATATTCAGGTGATACAGCATATGGAGCATAATATCCTTCTTTTACATGATAAAAAACACCACTATTACCTCCAACTGGAAGTTTCCATTCTAAGTGTAATTCAAAATTCTCAAACTCCTCAAGGTAATATATAATATCTCCTCCACCTTCCCAGCTGTCTTCTTTTTTTAACTGAGTGTCAAATGTTAAATCACCATTAATCGCAGCCCACTTTTTCGGAATTTTATCTCCATTGTATGCTCTCCATCCATTTGTCGTTTCTCCGTCAAATAAATAAGTCCATTCAGGGGATTTGTTTGCATTTTCACAAGAAAATAAAAGCCCAATTAAAAACCCAAAAATTATTCCCTTAAACCAGGATATCCAATATGCCTGATAATGTGTAACTTTCCATTGAAGCCTTTTTTTTTCAGTTAATTTTTCGTGCCAAATGCATAAATTCTTCATTTTAATTATAAGTTAAGTTAATTTTTTCAAAAAGTTTAATTTCTGCAATAAATTGCCAATCCATGTTTAAAGTTTGATTTGCAGTATGGTTGTGATGATCCTGATCTAATATGTAACCTTCAGGTTTATTTATATTTCTTGTTTTAGAGTAGATTTTTTCGAAGTTTTCACGAACAGAAACAAAAATATTTTCACGATCAATTAAGTTGTTAAGTTTACTCCTGTCGTTATCATAATAAGATATTGCTAAAAAAGTTTCATAACTAAACTTTAGTATTAAAGCAACTTGTTCATATACATCAA
>CACLUN010000050.1 GCA_902610105.1 uncultured Bacteroidota bacterium | reverse complement strand
ATTCTTAATAATATTATACTGATTATTTTTATCTATTAATTCATCAGCATAAAAAATTTCACCACTCTGATTAAGCCCTTTGAATTTTACAAGTGATAAAATACTCAGAGCAGTTAATGATTTTCCACTGCCTGATTCACCAATAATTCCAAGAATTTCATTTTTGTGAAGATCAAATGAAATTCCTTTAACTAAGTTTTTATTTTTTGATGATACTTTTAAGTTATTAACTGAGATTAATTTAGACTTCATCAAAATATATTTTTAACATATTGAATGCTTCCTCAAGATAAATTTGTTGATCTTTTGGATATATCTCTCTTTCAGTTTTTTTGTCTTGTCGTTTACCCAATCTAACAATCATGATATTTTGATCTGGAAAAACAAATACATGTTGGCCAAGATGACCTCTCATAGCAAAAAAATCCATGCTGTTGTATTTTCCTATCCAAAAACCATATCCGTAGTGAGGACTTTCCTTAAATCTTGGGGACGTAACTACTCTTGTAAATGATGAATCCAAAAGAGTTTCTCCCTCCCAATTTCCATTATCTTTAAAAAGTTTTCCAAATCTTGCGAAATCTCTCGCATTGGAATTAAAGCAACAGTAAGCTTTTTCCGTGTTAGTTTTAGAATTATCTACTTGCCAAAGAGCATCATTCTCCGCGCCCATTGGGTCCCAAAACCATTCGTAAACAAGGTCGGATATTTTTCTCCCAGACGCCTTTTCTATTGTCATTGCTAATAATTGAGTATCACCACTCAAATACTTAAATGATTTTCCGGGTTGTGATATAATAGGCCTTGATTTTATAAGTTCCTCTAGTCCAGTTCCAACATATGCTCTTGCAGTTACTCCAAAAATATTTTTATAATCTTCTGTCCATTTCATACCAGAAGACATACTTGACAAATCTCCGACTGTCAAGTTACTGGATAAGCCAGAGCTAAACTCTGGAATAAAATCTCCAACCTTTTGATCTAATCCAGAAAGATATCCTTCCATTATTGCTCTACCCATAATTGCAGCAACAATACTTTTTGAAATTGAAAAAGAATTACTAAGTGAATTTTCGTTATAGCCTTCATAATATTTTTCGTGCCATATAGAATCATTTTTAATTATTAAAAAAGCTACAGTTCCTAATGCAGAATGAATGCTATCTAATTTTTCTGTGGGATTTATATTATTATAACTATCATGAATGGGCCATGATTTTGGATTATTGCTTTTTGGAATAGTAATATTATCAAAATACTTGTAGTCCGTAATATCTGCAGTAGTTCTTTTAATTTTTACAATTATTTTTACCAAGTCGTACAGGTAAATAGTTTCTGATTTGAAAATAATTCCAAGACATATAAATATTGAACATATAAAAACTAAAATTGTTCTTTTCTTCATCTGCTCTAATGTATTAAAATAAAAAATATTAAGTGGAATAATTTTTGATTTTGACTATTTTAGATATAGTCATTTATGAAGGAGCCATATTTATTATTGAGAACTAGAATCTTCTTTGCTATGATTCTACTAGTTTTTGTATCCTTTTTATTAATTGGGATTACTACTAGTTTTCAAATTCGTGATAATTCATTGTATTATCATGAGTTAAGATTGGAGAGAAAAGAAGCTCAACTTCAACGAGCTTTTAATATACTCTTTAATGAAAAATCTTTGCAACCAGACAATCAATTATCTTATCTGTTCAATCGCAGACCTGATGTTGGTATAAATATTAGTACGGTCTTAGATGAAGATTTGAAAGATGAAATTTTTAAGATTTCAGATGTTCAAAATATTAATTTTAGTTTATATGACCTAGATGGAACTTTGATTGGCTCAACAGTTGATAATAATGTTACAATTAAATTAGATGAATTATTGATTGATGATTTGGGCTCTTCAGCTAATTCAAAACTTGTCAAAAAAAATGAATCTGAAAATCAATTGATTCGATCATCTTTCTCTTATATCTTAGATATTTATGGTAAACCAATTTGGATATTAAATCTGCCATATGTTGATGATGATAAATTAAATGCCTACGAGATTAGATCTTTTATAATCAATATTGCTCAGGTATATATTCTATTATTTGTTCTAGCCATCATCATATCATATTTTGTTTCACTTTATATTACTAACCCAATCTCAGAATTAGTTAAAAAAATGAGACAAATGAGATTGGATAAATTAAACAAGAAAATTAGAACCAGCGTTTCTAGTAAAGAGATGTTTACACTCGTCAGCTCATATAATAATATGGTTAGTCAGATTGATCAAAATGTTAAAAAATTATCGAGATCTCAAAGAGAGTTAGCTTGGAGAGAAATGGCTAAGCAAGTGGCACATGAAATCAAAAATCCACTTACTCCAATGAAATTAAGTGTTCAAAATTTTAAACTTAAGTTCAATCCCAATGATCACAAAATCCAAGAAAAAATGGAGGATTTTAGTGATACAT
Organism: uncultured Bacteroidota bacterium; assembly: GCA_902610105.1. The sequence continues at coordinate 2,605 of CACLUN010000050.1, read as the reverse complement.
TAGTCCAACAAATAGATGTGCTGAGTTCAATTTCAACAGCGTTTTCGCATTTTGCTGAAATGCCTGCACAAAAAAATGAGAATATAGACATTGTTTCAACAACAAAATTAGCGCTTGAAATTTTTAAAGAAAATAGTATAGATTTCAAATCTAAAATTGAAAGTCTTAAAGTTAAAATTGATCGAACTAATCTAATTAGAATCATAACCAATTTGGTTAAGAATGCAATTCAAGCAACTGAAAATATTAAAGAGCCAAAAATTATTGTAAGTATTAAAAAACTCCGAAAAAAGGCAATTATAGAAATCCAGGATAATGGAGCCGGTGTTCCAAAAACTATAAAGGAAAAAATATTTGAACCTAAATTTACAACCAAATCAAAAGGTATGGGGTTAGGACTTAGCATAATAAAAAACCTCGTTACTAACTATAACGGAAATATAGATTTTATTTCAAAAAAGGGTAGTACTATTTTTAAAATTGAATTACCTGTTTCAGACTAGTTAGCAATACTCGTTGTAAGCTTGTTTTAAGTTTTCAGAAATTAAACTAGCTTCTCTTCCTTCAATATGATGTCTTTCAAGCATGTGGACTAGCTCTCCATTTTTAAATAATGCAATACATGGAGATGATGGAGGAAAAGGGAACATTAATTCACGAGCTGAGTTAGTAGCTTCCCTATCAACTCCGGCAAAAACCGTGTATAAATTTTTTGGAGTTTTCTCATTATTTAATGACATTAAAACTCCAGGTCTGGCATTAGCTGCAGCACAACCACAAACAGAATTTACCATTATCACTGATGTATCATCATCAATTAATTTTTTGATATCATCATCATTTGATAATTCTACAAATCCATTAGATGTTAATTCTAATTTCATTGGCTTTACTACTTCTTCTGGATACATAATTTTTATTTTTTCAAATATAGTAAAGAACTATTAATTGACATTTGTAAATTTGAATATCATATTATGTACAAGTGGATTTTAGGAATTTTTGGGTTTTATATTTTTAGGTTACCTGGATTTTTTATCGGTTTATTTATTGGACATCAAATAGATAAAAATAGTTTCATAAAAATCAGAAATAATATTAAAAAGGAGTTTGAATTAAATCTTTTAGCTTTAGCATCTATCTTAATTAAATCTGATGGAAATGTTTCCCAAAAGGAGCTTCAATATGTTAGAAATTATTTTATTTCAGTATATGGTCAAGCTAGAGCTGAAGTTTTATTTAAACAATTCAATAATAATATCGATAAAAGAAATATTTCTGCTGAAAAAATATGTAGTTTTTTCTTAAAGAGAACAACTTATGGAACCAGGCTTCAATTGATTCATTTTCTTTTTAATATCGCAAAGGCTGATGGTAGTGTTTCAAAAAGTGAAATTGAGAAGTTAGTAGAATTCACTAGATATCTAAATATTTCAAGAATAGATTTTGAAAGTATTAAGGCGATGTTTTTCAAATCTTCAGATTCCGATTATAAAATTTTAGAAATTGATAAAAACTGCACTAATGATGAATTGAAAAAAGCTTACAGAGAGTTAGCAAAAAAACATCATCCTGATAAAGTTCAAAATTTAGGAGAAGTATATGTGAAGGCAGCAAAAGAAAAGTTTTCTAAAATTCAAGCTGCATATGAAAATATTAAAAAACAAAGAGGAATATGAATTTAGATCAAATCATTTTTTATTTAGAAATTGGATTCAGCCATATAATGGATATAAGTGCTTATGACCATTTACTATTTCTTGTTTCAATTTCAGTTGTTTACTCATTTAAAAGCTGGAAAAAATTATTCTGGATTGTTACTTTTTTTACTATCGGCCATTCATTGTCTCTGCTAATTTCCTCATACAACATATATAAACCAGATGCTGATATCATCGAGTTTTTAATTCCAGTTACTATAATTATTTCTGCTTTAACAAATCTATTTTTTTTAAAGTCCACTCAAAAAATTAATTATTTAACAATATTAATTGCTTTATCTTTTGGTTTAATTCATGGATTTGGCTTTGCAAACTTTTTTAATCAAATAACATTTAATGATGGTATTGATTTAGTAGCATTGATTGGTTTTTCATTTGGAGTTGAAACAGCGCAAATTTTAATAGCAACTTCAATTTTGATTTTAAATTCAATTCTAATTTTTATTAATTCTGGCTTTAGAAAAAATTACGTTCGATTAATTTCTATTATAGTTTGTTTATTAACTATATTAATATTTATTTAGAAATATGATTGATAAAAAACAGTTAAAGTATGATAAGGCTTATTTAAAAATGGCAACTGAGTGGGCTAAGTTATCCTATTGTAAAAGAAGACAAGTAGGAGCTTTAATTGTAAAAGACAGAATGATTATTTCAGATGGATATAATGGAACACCTACTGGACTTGATAATAGTTGCGAGGATGATGAAGGCTACACAAAGTGGTATGTTCTACATGCTGAGGCTAATGCTATTACGAAAGTTGCAGCTTCAACTCAATCTAGCATTGGAGCAACCCTTTATGTTACTTTGTCACCCTGTACGGAATGTAGTAAATTGATTTATCAATCTGGTATTAAGCGTGTTGTTTACATTAACCAATA
>CACLUN010000049.1 GCA_902610105.1 uncultured Bacteroidota bacterium | reverse complement strand
TCCATATCCATTAAAACATCTTTTAAAGTTGGTCCTTTTACTCCTTTTTTAGTGGTTATTACAATTACCCCATTCGATCCCTTTACACCATATGGTGCAACATCCTTTGCATTTTTTAAAACATGGATAGATTCAACATCAAGAGTGTTAATAAATGATAACATATCAAATCCAGGAAATCTAGGATTAGCTCCTATTGTATAATTTTGATAAGGAATACCATCTACAACAAATAAAGGCGCATTATTGCCTAATATTGATCCATTACCTCTGATTCTGATATAGCTGGGAGCTCCAGGATCACCTGATTGAGAGAAGACAGTTAAACCAGCAACTTTTCCTTTCATGGCTTCTTCTACGGAGTATTGTGAAAATGAAAAAAATGAAAAAAATATAAAAACGAGTATTAACTGTAATTGTTTAGATCGAATCATGTTGTAAAGTAATAAAATTTGATATTAATTTGTATTGAATTTAATGAAAAAAACAGCTCTTTACAATCAGCATATAAATCTTGGTGCTAAAATGGTTGATTTTGGTGGATTTAATATGCCAATTCAATATTCTGGTATTTCAATTGAACATAATGCGGTTAGAAATGATGTAGGAATGTTTGATGTATCTCATATGGGTGAATTTATTCTTGATGGAAATGATTCTATAAATTTTCTTGAATATGTTTGCTCAAATGATATCAGTAAAATAGATATAGAAAGAGCTCAGTACAATTGTTTTGTAAACCCAAATGGGGGGATTGTTGATGATTTAATTGTATATAGAATTGATGTAAATAAATTTATGCTAGTCGTAAATGCTTCCAATATTGAAAAAGATTGGATGTGGTTGAATACACATTTAAAAGGATTTAATTGTACACTTACAGATCTTTCAGACAGTACAGGGCTAATTTCAGTTCAAGGTCCTAAATCACTCATTCTTATTTCAGAGATGTTTGATTGTAAATTTGAAAACTTAAAAAAATTTTCTTTTAAAAACATCATTTTTCAAAATGAAAATATTATTGTATCAAACACGGGTTACACTGGTTCACCTGGATATGAGCTTTATGCACATAATAAAATAATTCCGAATGTTTGGGAACAATTATTAAATAAAGGTGAGAAATATAATATTAAACCAATAGGATTAGGTGCGAGAGATACTTTACGCATTGAAATGGGTTACTGTTTATACGGAAACGATATTGACGATAAAACCACACCGTTTGAAGCTAATTTAATGTGGATCACTAATCTAAAAAAAGAATTTATCGGAAAAGAAAAAGTTCTTACTTCAATTGAAAATTCATCAAAAACCATGATAAATTTTAAAATGATCGAAAGAGGTATACCAAGAAATGGTTATGAAATAAAAAATGAGAAAGGAGTCATAATCGGATTTGTCACATCTGGGACATTCTCACCCTCAAATAAAGTGGGATTAGGAATTGGCTATATCAATGATAGTTATAAAATGGGTGATAAAATATTTATTTCTATAAGAGATAAATTAGTTAAAGCAGAAATAATAAAACTTCCAATAAATCATGGGTAGAGCTTTTGAATTTAGAAAAGCAAGAAAACTTAAGCGCTGGTCATCAATGGCAAAAACATTTACCAGAATTGGCAAAGATATCTCTTTAGCTGTAAAAGAAGGTGGCCCTAACCCGGAGTCAAATTCAAGACTACGGGCAGTTATTCAAAATGCAAAGGCTGCCAATATGCCAAAAGAAAATATAACTCGTGCAATTAAAAATGCATCTGAAAAAAGCACAGAGAATTATAAAGAAGTTGTTTTGGAAGGTTATGGTCCTCACGGAATTGCCATAATTATTGAGTGTATAACTAATAACAATAACAGGACTGTTGCAAACATTAGAAGTTATTTTAATAAATGTAATGGTAACCTTGCAACAAGTGGATCAGTTGAATTTTTATTTAATAGGTATTCTACATTTAAAATAGAAAATAATTTTGAGCAAGATGATCTGGAATTTGAACTAATTGACTATGGATTAGAAGAAATTGTTATTGATAATGATAAAAATCATCTTATTATTTATGCAAGTTTTGATTCATTTGGAGAAATTCAAAGTGAATTAGAAAAAAGGAATATAATAATAATCAACTCTGGATTTGAAAGAATTGCTAACAATTATAAAAACTTGAATGAGGATCAAAAAATCGATATAGACAGGCTTTTAGAAATGTGTGAGGGTGATGATGATGTACAAAATGTTTATCATAACATTGGAAATTCATGAATACTCTTTGATTTTCCCCACTGATCCAGTAAAATTTTTTTTCAAATTTTTAAAATCCAAATCCTTATTATTTGTTAATTCATAAGGCTTTGAAAAAGTAACTGTTCTTTCAGGAAAATTTAATGAAATACATACAACAGGTACATTGGATTTTTTTGCAATGTAGTAAAATCCTGTTTTCCAGTTTTGCACTTTTTTTCTAGTTCCCTCTGGTGAGATTGCTAATTTAAATTTTTTTCTTCTATTAAAAATATCAGATATTTGATCTACTGTATTAGTATTACTATTTCTGTTTACAGGAATTCCACCAAGATAATTCATGATTAAATTTAAAGGAAAAATAAACAGCTCTTTTTTTCCAATAAACTTAATATCCTCGTTAATAGCATTTCTAATTGCTAAGCCTAAAAAAAAATCAACCCAATGTGTATGCGGACCTGCAATCAAAACACACTTTTTATCAAGTTTTTTGAAGCCAATAATTTTCCATTTAAAAATTTTGAAAAAAATAAATTTTATCATTTTTTATTAAGCATTGATTTTGCCTTATTAAAGTCATCTATGGTGTCGATTGATATTTGCTCATGATCTACTTCAACCATATGTATATTGTATCCATGTTCTATAATTCGTAAAGCTTCAATCATTTCAGAAAGTTCCAAATTAGTTTGCTTAAATTTTTTGAATTTATTTAAAAATGAATTTCTAAATGCATAAATACCAATGTGCTTATAGTAATTAATGTCATTTTCAAGACGATTAAATGGAATTATGCTTCTAGAAAACAATAAAGAATTGTTGTTTTTATCCACTACTACTTTAACATTGTTAGGATTACTAATTTCCTCATCAGAAGTTAACTTGGTCATTAATGAAATAACGTTAATTTTATTTTGAATGTCACTTTTGAACTTATTAATTATTTTTAATAGATCCTCTTTCAAAACAAAAGGCTCGTCTCCTTGTACGTTAATAATAATGTCGCTTTTGAATTTGTTTGAAAATTCAGCTATCCTGTCAGTTCCTGTGTTATGATATTTTTTACTTTTTAGAAATTTTATATTGAATTCTTTTAAAATATTTATTATCTCATCTGAATCTGTAACTACTTGAACTTCATCAAATAGTTTAGTTGAACATATGTTCAGATAGGTTCTAACAATTAGTGGTATTCCCTCAAGATTTTTAATGAGTTTTTTTTCAAGTCGAGTTGAATTTAGTCTTGCAGGGATTAAAGCAGAAACCGTCACATTTTAAATTTGACGAAAGATAATAAAAACATGTAAAAAACGATTCAAATAAATTATTTTCATAAATTAAAAAAAATTGTAGTTTTGTTTTGACCTATGAAAAAAATCCTACAACAACTATTTGAAATAACTGAAATATATAGAAAACAAATTACTTATATTCTTTTCTTTTTTTCTGCTTTACTTGTTTTTGCAATTTATCAATCTATAAACTCCCCTATTGAGTTTAATAAAGTTAAAAATGAAAGATACTTAAAAGTCATAGACAGATTAAAAGATATAAGAAATGCTCAAGTTGCCTATAAAAGTGTAAATGGAATTTATTCAAATGATTTTGATGAATTAGTGAAGTTTGTTGATTCTGCTCAATTTACAATTATTCAAAAAAGAGACTCTAGTTTCATGCAATACGATAGAGTATATAGAATTGATATGTTGAGAGAAGTAATTGTAATTGATACTTTAGGATATGTTACTGTAAAAGATTCTTTATTTTCAGATGACGACTCATATAAATATATGGCATCAGTCCCAATTAATGGAATTGATGAAAAATTTAAATTGAAGGCTGATATAATTGATAAGAACGGATATAATGTTCCTGTTTTTGAAGTTAGAGTATCTAAAGACCTTATATTATACGATCAAAATAAGGATCTAATAACGCAGGAAAAACAAACAGTATCGGTAGATGGTGTCAATGGTCCTGATATCGTTCTAGGTTCATTATCAGATGTTAGTACGAACGGAAATTGGCCTACAACATTTGATTTTGAAAGAAAATAAAAACAAGCGTTTTAACCTCGAGCTTTCAATAGGTAATCATTTCATGTCTTTAATAACTAAGGATACTAACTCAGATGTTATATTTCACACCAGAAAAGATTTTGACAGAATTATTGAAACTCAACTATTAACATCTAAATTAAATCTATTTTTTGAAGAGAACGATTTAGATTGTGAAATAATTGAAAACGTAAAACTTTATCAAGAGAACGATTTATTTACGTTAGTTCCAAATGAATTATATGATAAAAATGAAAAAAGAACATACTTAAAATATATTACAAAAGTTAAAAAAAATGATTTTATTTCAAATGATAATATTGAGGAGTTAAGAATAAAAAACGTTTATATTCCTTATGTAAATGTCAATAATTTTCTAGTTGATAAATTCAAAAACATTACTTATTATCATTTTAATAGTATTTTAATAAAAAAACTTTTTCAAATAAAAGACAATAAGTCATTTTTTGCTCACATAGACAATAACAAGCTTAAAATCATTATTTTTAATAAGGATAACTTAATTTTCTTTAATTCATATGAAATTCAGAGTAAATCTGATATAATATACTATATATTATTATGCCTGAAAGAAAAAGGCCTTGATGTTAATGATACACCAATAAACTTTATACTTGATTCAAAGAATGATGATTTATTTGATTTATTAAATAAATTTTTTAATAGTTGGAAGATCATAAATGATAAAAAAATTGATTTTTTATATTCATAATGAGAATCATTGGAGGTAACAGAGGGGGAATTAGAATTAATATCCCCAAAAGTTTAAAATTAAGACCAACCACAGATCGATGTAAAG
>CACLUN010000048.1 GCA_902610105.1 uncultured Bacteroidota bacterium | reverse complement strand
ACCGAAATGTTTCCTGAAAATTTAAAATCCACATCGTCTAATGATAGTGAATAATTACTTTTTTTGGAAAACTCATTAGAGATAATTTGTTGAATATTGTTTTCTAAATATTTAAAAATTAGAAAAAAACTGTAAGTATTAAGAGTTTCTTTTTTTTATTTTTTGAAAAGATATTTTTGATAACTGATAACATTATATTTACAAAAACAAAGATTGTGCCTGTAAAAATCTTGGGAATTGAATCCTCTTGTGACGAAACTTCTGCAGCAGTAATATCAGATAATAAAATTTTATCTAATGTTGTAGCTAACCAAGAGGTACATAAAAAATTTGGTGGAGTTGTTCCTGAATTAGCTTCAAGAGCCCACCAAAAAAACATTATTCCTGTCGTAAATCTGGCACTTTCTAAAGCAAATATCGAAAAAAATCAGTTAGATGCCATAGCTTACACAAGGGGTCCAGGGCTTTTGGGTTCATTATTGGTGGGTTCATCATTTGCAAAATCACTAGCTATGTCACTAAACATACCATTGATTGAGGTCAATCACATGCAAGCACACTTACTTTGTCATTTTATTGATGATAATTGTGAAGTCAAGAGTAATTTTCCATTTATTGGAGTTAATATTTCCGGTGGACACACTCAAATTGTACTTTGCAAAAATTATTTTGATATGAAATTAATAGGTGAAACTTTAGATGACTCAATAGGTGAAGCTTTCGATAAATGTGGGAAAACTATTGGTTTAGAGTATCCTGCAGGTCCACTAATTGACAAAAAATCTAAAAATGGTGATAATACTAAATATAATTTCACAATTCCTAATGTTAATGGTCTAAATTTTAGTTTTTCTGGCCTAAAAACGAACTTTTTAAGAACGGTAGAAAATGGCATCAATAAAAATGAAGATTTTATTGAAAAAGAACAAGATAACTTGTGTGCATCATTACAATCAACTATTACTGAGATTTTATTAAAAAAAGTTTTAATAGCAGTAAAAGAGACTGGAATAAAAAATATTGTTTTTGGCGGAGGAGTGTCGGCAAATTCAGAAATTAGGAGTTCTTTTGAAAAGATAAAAAATTTAAATGTTTATTTTCCTAAAATAGATTATACCACAGATAATGCTGCAATGATTGCTATGGTTGGATATTTAAAATACAACAAAAAAAAATTTTCCAATCTTGATGAAATTTCAAAAGCCAGATATAAAATATAATGGAGCTATTTTATCATGACCAAATTGATAATCAAACCAGGGGTTTTAAAATTGAAGGGAAAGAACATATTCATATTAAGAAAGTTCTGAGAAAAAAGGAAGGACAAAAAGTAAAATTCACCAATGGAAATAGTTATTGTTTTAGTGCTAAAATTATAAGTATTTTAGAAAAAGAATCAAACTTTGAAATAATTTCAAAAACCAAATTTCAAACCCCACCTTTCCTTCATTTAGGTATGTCATTGTTAAAATCCCAAACAAGATTTGAGATATTTTTAGAAAAAGCCGTAGAAATTGGTATTTCAGAAATAACTCCACTTATTTGTGAAAGATCACAGAAAAAAAACATGAATATTAAAAGGTCTGTAAACATTTTAATTTCGGCCTTAAAGCAATCCAATAAATATTTTTTACCAAAACTAAATGAACCACAAAATTTTAAGAATTTTATTAAAAAAAACAAAGAAGAAAATAAATTAATCGCCACTTGCGAAGACTATCAAAAAAAAGATATTATTAATGCATACAATTCAAAAAAAAATAATTTGATTATGATTGGTCCAGAGGGAGATTTTTCCAAAAGTGAATTAGAGAAAGCTAAATTAGCAGGCTTTAAATTTGTTTCTTTGGGAGAAACTAGGCTAAGGGCAGAAACAGCAGGAATAATGGCTTGTGCTATTTTTTCAATGATTAAATAATATATTTACAGAATGTTTTCAGATTTTGTACCAAATTCGATATTAAAATCTATTTTATATATAACATCATTAATATTAGTTGGATATATCATATACGAATTAAAAATTATTTTAGGATATATAATTATTGCCTCAATTCTAACACTTTTAGCGAGACCTATTGTTAAGTTTCTTAACTCTAAGTTGAAGTTTGGATCTACTTTGGCAAGTATAGTAGCAATCATATTTATTTTAGTTGTTATTTCGGGTATTATTTCATTGTTGATACCATTAGTTTTAGAACAAGGTAAAAACTTGTCATTATTAAATGTTAATGCTTTTCAGGACAAAATAAATATACTTTATTTAGAGTTTGATGAGTATTTAAATAAATTCAATATTGATTTAAATCAAAGTCTTATTGATATTGAAGGTTTGACTAAAAACAGTGTGGAAGCTATCCCTGTCCTATTAAACTCTGTTGGATCAATTCTAGGGTCAATAACACTTGGTATTTTATCCGTGATTTTTATAACCTTTTTTTTACTAAAGGATGGAGAGTACTTCGAAAAACTATTTACTCAACTATTCCCAACCAAAACGAAAAAAAGAATTGAGAAGTCGATTATTGAAATTAAAGTATTGCTTTCTAGATACTTCTTAGGCCTTTTATTTCAAATAACTATTTTATTTACTATCTACACTATCATTCTTTTAATATTTGGAGTTAAAGATGCCATCGTTATTGCCTTTTTGTGTGCATTATTAAATTTAATTCCTTACATAGGTCCATTAATTGGAATTATATTAATGAGTTTTCTAACAATGACAAGTTATCTTGGTCAGGATTTTAGCAGCATCATTATACCAAAAACCATATATGTCATAATTGGATATGTATTTGCTCAATTAATTGATAATTTTTTAAGTCAACCATACATATTTTCAAATTCCATTAAATCCCACCCATTAGAAATTTTCTTAGTTATCTTATCAGGTGGATTTTTATTTGGTATAGTGGGGATGATTTTGGCAATCCCATTATATACAGTTATGAAAGTGTTTCTTAAAGTTTTTTTTAGCAATAATAATCTGGTAAAAAAACTTACAAAAAACATTTAGTTTATTTTTTCACATATTAAATTAAAACTTAAATTTGGAATCCTAATTGGAGAGGTGCCAGAGTGGTAATGGAGCAGATTGCTAATCTGTCGACGGGAAACCGTCGCCGGGGTTCGAATCCCCGTCTCTCCGCACGTACCCTTGTAATTTTTATTGCAAGGGTTTTTTATCAAAGGCTATTGATGAGTAAGAAGATGTTTAAAATTTTTGCTAATATAATTTGCAACCCAATAACCAAGTGCCATTATAGTTAATGAGGGATTAAATCCTGCATTATTAGGAATCAAACTACCATCAGCAACAAAAAGATTATCAATTTCATGTATTTGACCATATTTATTTGTTACAGAAGTTTTTTTATCATTACCCATTCGCGCAGTTCCAGCTTGATGTTGTCCTCTTCCTTGACCTTTTCCTCCAATGTTTTTCCATGTTTTTACAGCACCTGCTTCCCTCAGAAGTAATTCAGCTTTGCTTGATAAAAATTTGCAGTGTTCATGATCAAGATAATGACGTTTACCTGAAAATTGAACTACAGGAATACCCCAATGATCTTTAATTTTCTTACTGACATTCACTCTAGAATGAAAATTTGGCATTTCTTGTATTGGTCCGTTTATTCTTGATAGCCTTTTGAAATTATTTTTTTGAAACTTTTTATGTTCTAAACCCCATAACTTTGATCCTTGTGGTCTTATTTGAGAAAATTGATAAGGAAGTCTATTAAATTCATTATGAATAATACCTCCACCAATAATTTTTTCATTGTTATGACTAAAGTTAGATATAGCTATGTTTGCTCCTGGTCCATCAAAATCTATTATGTCATAATCAAAAAGACCAACAGCTCCTGTGTAAGCATGTGATTGGAGATTGCGGCCAACCCAATCATTATTATTTCCAGCACCATTTGGAAAAAATTTTGATTTCGAATTTAATAGTAGTCTAGCAGTTTCATTAGCAGAGGCAGATATAACAACAATATCAGAGCTTTGAAAATACATTTTTTTATTTTTGTCAAAATATTTCACTCCTCTAACGATTGATTTATTATCAATTACCAGCTCCGAAACAATACATTCAGTCTTTAAATCACAATTTCCAGTTTGAATTGCTAATGGAATAACTGTATTGTGTGTTCCATTTTTTGCTCCGATAGGACAAGCATTGCCAACACAAATACTATTACGCATACAGGGTGTTCTTCCTTTGTATGGCTTAGAATTTCTAAACATTGGAACTGGGAAAGGATTCCATCCTAATCTTTTTGCAGCTTTTTCCAAAATTTTTCCCTCTTTATTAATTTCAAATGGTGGCATTGGATAAGGCTTTTTTCGATTTGATGCGAATAGATTTTTTTTATTGTGTCCTGAAACACCTATTTCCCACTCAGCTTTTTCATAATAAGGCTCTAAATCATCATATGAAATAGGCCAATCTACAAGTGTTGAGCCTTGTACATGACCGTAAATTGATTTCATCTTAAAATCTTCCTTCATAAATCTCCATGCCATGGCACCATAACTAACGGTTCCAGATCCTACACATTCGGCAATATTTCCATATCCTTTCAAAGAATTGAATACTTCTTCAGTTCCAAACTTATTAATAAATGATCTTGGATTTTTAATTAAGTCAGGACCAAAATTGGCACCTAGAATCTGGTTTCTCTGATCACTTAATTCATCATTTGTATTGTTATTATAAGAAACCCATTTACCTCTTTCAAATAATACAACCGAATAACCCAAAAATGATAGTTCTTTTGCAACTACTCCACCTCCTGCTCCTGAACCAATCACAACAACATTAACATGATTTTTATGAAGCATTTTTAAGAAATTTTTGAAGGTGACTCTAACCTTTGTCTCAATAGCCCCTCAATTTTTAGAATATCAAAACTAATGTAGTTTTTATTACCTCCGTGCATTGGTGATCCATAAAAACCTTGCATTGTGTGTAAACGAATCTTATCAAAAAATATTGATGGGTTTATCCATTCTGAATTATTTAAATTATTCTTCTCCATCATTTCCATAATTTTTATTTGTATATCAATTTCAAGTTTGTTGAATTTGTTATCAAAGTTTTCAATACAAAATTTTTGTAATTTTTTGATACTATCTCTGTATATGACTGAATCATGCTTAAAAAAG
>CACLUN010000047.1 GCA_902610105.1 uncultured Bacteroidota bacterium | reverse complement strand
AATTGTACTGTAAAAATCATCCATTTTATTAGTAACTGATACACAGCCTAGTAACTGATTACCCTCAACGAGTAAAAGCAAATCTTCATTTTCAATGTCATTAAAAAAGGTTGCTCTGTTAGGGTATTTATCATTCCATTGATAAATTTTTTTTGATATCATATCCTCTGTACAGGATTTAATTATTTGCATTACAGCGTCAAGATCCTCCTGAATAGCGTTTCTTATGTAAATATTATTACTGCTCATTTTGAACTAATTCACCTTTGAAATTGACTTTAAAATTTTCGAAAGGATTCAAAAAATAATCCACAATGATAGCAAATTCTCCTCTATTTATAAGTCTATTTTTATCAAAATTGGAAAGACCTAAATCTGCCCAGACTTGGTTGTGATTTTTAATTTCTTGGTTTAATATTGAAGAAATCCATTTAAAAACTAAATAAATTTTTAAATCAATTAATGGAAACTCATCTAAGTCATAATAATCTGCAAGATCTGACTTCAACAGATTTAATTCAATATCAGTCTCTGGATAAAACCAAGTTTGATTAGACCATCCTACATTTAAACCCGTTCCTTTAAGAATCCCAGTTGAACCAATTCTTTGGTATGCTTTAAAAAAATTATGGTTTTTTTCTACGTCAAGATAAGGCTGAATATATCCTCCACTATCTAAAAATTTTGTTTGTATAGTTCTAATGTCAATTTGTTCTGTATTTATATTTTTATTGACAGCCTCTGATGCTATTAATCCTGCAATTTGTCCAATCTGTAAAACTACGGGTTGAAGTCTTGTTGTTCCATTAACCAGATTTGAAACAGAGATTGATTTTTCTGCCACCAAAAAATTAGGAGTCTTTTTTGAAATGATTGAGCCAATTGGTAGGGTATATGAGGGAATTGGATAAAATGAGAGCTGTGGTAAACTTTTTTTATTTGGATGAGCATCGTGATGATGATCTACTGGATAATCTCCAACCAAAACACCAGTTCTGTATAGAGCATATATCTGATCATATGGTTTTTTTATGTAATTAAGAGAAAAAGTCGTAATACCTCTAATTCTTCTAGCCTCTCTATAATATGGAATTAAAGGAAAATTATCTTTCGTGTCGTATTCTTCATCACTGATTGAATAATTATCAAAACCTAATTCATTTTGAATGTAGTAAAGGTATCTCATTGATTTTTCCTTAGCTTTTTTAAATACTACTTCTCTTTTAGCTTCATTCATTTCCAATAGATTTGAATAATAATCATTTCCATAAATTGGCCAGTTAATCATTATTTTATCATTTGGTAATTTTCCATAATTTATCATCTGCTGAGATGACCATAGAGCTTTATCAGATTCAGGGCAGTTGATTGATAAGGTTGAGCAGTAAAATTCTGACGGATCATAATTAATAGGCTTTTCAGTTTTCATGCTTTTTCCAAAATTCTTTAAAATCATCACGTAAGTTAAATCTTGAATGATATTATTTCTTTCATCAGGAGCTATGTCTTCACCATACATTGTTTTGTTATCCATACCTATGTCAAAATCTTCATCTAACATTGGAAGAATATCTCCAAGCTCTGTAGCGTCTATAAGAACCTTTGATGAAAAATTACCTCTAGAAGAATTTATATTGAAATTATAATAGTCTTGTTCCGTTTGAACAACAGAGTTTACTTTGGAGCTATACAATATTTTTAAATTCTTTTCTTTACTTGCAATTGCTTTTAAAATTTCATTTCCAACTCTTGGCTCAAATAAAACATTACTAACCCATCCTGTTTTTAAAGCATCTAGGCTGCCATAATGAGATACTAAGCTATCTTTGAATTCACCCCAGAACCCTGATGGGAGTTTATAATTACCATCTACTGCACTAACCCCAGCTGATGTAAGCATCCCTCCTAACCAATCAGTTTCTTCAATGAGAAGTGTCTTGGCCCCATTTCTAGACGACTCTATAGCTGCAGAGGTTCCACCTGCTCCTCCTCCAACAATTATTACATCATATTTAATTGATTCATCACATGAAAAAAAAATTATAACAAGAAATAATATGATTCTATTTAACCGCATTAAAAAATTAAAAGTCTAGTTAGAAATTTATTCTAAAGTTTTAATACCAGTACTAAAATCTTTAGTAATGGTAGCTGTATCATATTCGTCACCTAAGGCTGTATAAGCTTTATATATCAATGATTCATTTTCAATTGAAATAACTTGAAAAAATTGTGTTTGTTCACCTATCTTGTCAGATGAATATCCATCAATCTTATAATCATCGAGTTGTTGTAAACCAATTTTGTATTGCTTAGGACCACTGACTGATGTAATATATAACGTGTTGAAATTTCCTGATTTATTTTCATTCTGAGATTTTACTGGTACATGGCCTCTAGCGTATGTGTGATCATGACCATTAAGCACCAAATCAACACCATATTTGTCAAATAATGGCTTCCAATTTTTTCTAGCAAATTCAAAATCCCTTCCCTCAGCTGGTGAAAAAACTGAGTGGTGACACGTTACGATCTTCCATTTTACATCACTTTTACTCAATTTTTTTTCGATATATGCTGTTTGCTTTTCAAGAAAATCTGTAGAGTTCAAGACGAGTATTAGTACATCCTGATATTCTACTGTGTAAACTGTTTCATGTAATTTTTCGTGTAAATTCTTCTCGACAGGCAAAGTGAATTGGGGTCTCCATTGTACAGACAATCTTTTAGGGCTTAATCCATTGATTCTTTGAAATTCATGATTTCCGACAACAGGAATTGCAGTCCATTGGCTATGAATAAACCCCCCCGCTTTAAACCATTGTGCCCACTCATAATCTTTGTGGGCTGTATCAACCATATCACCTGCATGTATGACAAATGCTGCATTTGGAGCAGTTTGATAAGCCATCCTAATTACTCTTGACCAGTGGTTTAATATATCATTTTGCGCATCCCCGAAATAAACAAATTGAGTTGGACTGTATCCAGTTTTTGCAGTTTTAAATTGGATCCATTCTGACCAATTTTTTCCATCTCCAACTCTATATGCATATATTGTATTTGAATTAAGATTATCAAAAATTACACTATGGTAGTTTACTACAAAAGACTTGTTTGTCTTATAAACTCCCAAATCAAATTCTTCAGTAATTGCATTATAGTTTTTAGCATTTTCAGTAAATTTTGAATTAACACTGGAAATTGCTATTTGAGCAATTGCATTTTTTACAGATGAATCCGTTCGCCAAGTCACTGCTCTTGTAGAAGAAGGGTCTCCATTGAAATTAAGCATTATTCTATCCGGATCTTTACTTGGTATTTCCCAATGATGTAAACCTAATCGGTGATCCTTGTTAAAATGAGAAAATTCTTGTGCATTAATAAATAAACTATAAATAAAAGCAACTAAAAAAATAGATTGAAACTTATTCACTTTATTAAAATTATTTAAAAACCTGTAAACGATCATCATTATTAGCTACTATTAGAAAATTAGAGTTTTTACTTCTCAGGGAAATGACTTTTTTTGAATCTCCAGGTGCAAAAAAACCTGATTTGGATACAGAAATTTCCTTAAAGTTTCCATTGCCAATACCCTGTAAAAGTAAACCGTTACCTGAATCGTTTCGTGTAGTTTCAATTTCAGCATGATACATGTTACCAACAAGTACAATATCATTTATACTATCATTATTAAAATCCTGAATTATTATGTCATTTGTAGAGGAAAATTGTGCATAATTAGGTAGTGGTTTAAAGTCAAAAAACGATTTATTATTTATAAGTACTGCACTTTCAAATGTATTTACAGAAAGTCTTAATGCATTTTCAAGATTCTCCTTGCCATATACTTCTTTTACATCTAAAGAAGCAAAAATATCGTACTTTTTAAATTTATCTTCCAAGTCAGGGACTTGTTGTGAGGAGCATGAAAATCCTCTAAGAGGAAATTGTATCCCATAGTTATAATACGCAAGAACAATATCTTTAGATCCATTATCATCAAAATCATCATAAAAAACTTCAAAAGGTTCATCAACAGAAGCTTTGTACTTATAATTTAAACCTAAATTCCCAACAACTAAATCTGGAAGATTGTCATTATTCAAATCACCGACTTCAACACTATACCACCAACCTGTTGATGAGCATCCAAGGTTGGTATTTATTTCCTCTTTTGTAAACTTTCCATTATCGTTTTTTATAATAGTGATTGGCATCCATTCACCAACAACTACAATATCAGAATCTCCATCACTATCATAATCAAACCATTCAGCATCCGTGACTAACCCTAAGTCAACAAGTGAGTTTGAATCATATTTACTAAAATTTCCATTTTCATTTATGAGCAAATAACTTGAGGCTGGCTCTGGATAATTCCATGGTTTCATTCTAGTACCAATAAATAAATCTAAATCTCCATCCATATCAAAATCGTATGGTTTTACAATTGAGCCACTTTCAAAAATAGATGGTAAGAGTTCCCTTTTAAAAATAAAATTTCCCTGACCATCATTAATGTATAATCTATCTAAATATGTACTAGAATTAGGCATAAACTCATTCCCGCCTGACACAACATATAAATCTAAGTCTCCATCATTATCAGAGTCAAAGAATACAGCGTCAATATCTTCTAGCGATTTATGTCTTTTAAAAATATCGTTTTGTTTTTCTACAAATGATTGATCCTCCAGTTGTAAGTATAGTGTAGCCTCTTGACCAGAAGCCCCACCAACAAATAAATCTTCTATTCCATCTCCATTAACATCTCCTTTTACCAGAGCTGGGCCTAATTGTGATAATTTGTGAGGAAGTAATACCTGTTTACCATAATCATCAAAGTAATTTTCCTTGTGTACATGCTTTAATATCTCTTTGTCTTCATAAAATATTTTAGATTCTTTTAATTTATTTTCTTTATTAGATTTTGCTTTTTTCCTAATTATATGAATTTTGTTTTCTTTAGGGTTAAAAACCTTTTGAATTTTTCTATCTGGCCACTCTATTATTATACTATCAACTAAACTTGAGTTTCCTAAACCAAAATGAACAATATTTTCACTATTAGAATAAATCCCTCTAACATTAGTAGTTTCAAAATATTGAAGTTCATTACCTTGATACAAAGATACTTTAGTACCAAATGTAGGTTTATCATCAACAAGTTTTAATCTTAAATAGGAATTACCATTTTTTTCAGAGTTATTTCTATAAATAAATGCTTGTTCATTAACA
>CACLUN010000046.1 GCA_902610105.1 uncultured Bacteroidota bacterium | reverse complement strand
GGCTCTAAAGCTGATTGTCCATCCATAATATAACCAACATAGTATCCGTTAAAAAGGCCATTGAAAATATTAAAGAAAAATGCACTAATAGCAATTGAAATTGGCATTTTTTTATTCTTTGTTTTTATTCTGAGTGGGAAAATAATTACCCTATTAAAGTAATGAGCAAACCATATAAAAATTAAAATCAACGAGTAAGAATTAATCTCATTTGGACCCATTAAACCAATAAAGGGCATAACTACCAATGCAGGGAATTCCATCCAAAACCAAGCCCATGAATTATTAACCATCAAGCCCCAGCCACTTTTACTATGTCTGCCGTAGGGTGTTCTTGTCTTTGAAAACACTAAGAATAAAAAAGTAAAAAGCCCTATAATTATCCAGCTAAAGACAAGTATGTCAAAATTATTTAAAAAAAAATGACTCATAAATGAGCCATTAATTTATAAAAAAACTAATTCAAGATGTAATTTATCTATCATAAACAACCAATGCTTTAACAATTTCTATTACAACAGAAATTGTTTCATCTGATAAACCTGCATCAGTTAGGATATTTAATTTTTCTTCTGACGGTTGGTATCCTGATTTATCGTCAAGAGAACTATATTCTTGGCCAATTTCTCTAACAGCAGTCATTACATTTCTGATTTTATCTCTACTTACACCTTGTTCACGAATGTATTGGATTAATTTTTCAAAAATTGGACTTACACCTTCTGGTCTTGGCGGACCTTGTCTATTGTTTGAACCATTCCTTTGACCACCTTGCACTCTTGAATTTGCACCTGTACCTCTTCGATCAGAATTAAAATCTCCTCTGGCTCTATTCATTCTTTGTTGATTTCCACTTCCAAAATCGGTCACTCCTTTTTTTAATTCTTTCCCTTTTTCAACATCTTTCTTGACCATTTTAGACATTTTCTGAGATAATGATTTAAGTATATCAACTTCTTTTTCTGAAAATGATAGTTTATTTAATTTTTTTTCTGTTTTTTTTGAAATCTTTTCATTTTCAGAAATTTCTGCAGACATCACTCTAACCAGATCAATCGTATTCCTTAAGTTATTTCTGTCAAAACCATTGTCATATAAGTACTTAGCAGCTTCTCTCCATAAATTACCCTCTTTATTTTGTGAGTAGGTTTGAAAACTCAATAATAATATAACTGCATAAAGAAGAATTTTTTTCATAATTTTTTATTTTTCATATGTCAATTTATGATTAATTTAATTTAAATTCAATTTTTATGTCAAACTCCATAATTAAATTATTTCAAATAGATGCCTTTACATCAGAATTATTTAAAG
Organism: uncultured Bacteroidota bacterium; assembly: GCA_902610105.1. The sequence continues at coordinate 4,297 of CACLUN010000046.1, read as the reverse complement.
GAAACCCAGCATGTGTAATGCCCTTGGATAACTGGCTTCATGATGACCTATTACTAAAAATTGCAAAAGAAAATAATGTTTCTGAAACAGCTTTTTTTATAAAAAAACATGATCATTTTTATTTAAGATGGTTTACACCTGAAATTGAAATGGATTTATGCGGTCATGCTACTTTAGCAACAGCTTATTGTCTGAAAAAACATCTAAATTACAATGGTAATTTAGTAAAGTTTGATTCAATAAGTGGAGAGTTAATTGTAAAGTATGATAAAGATTATTTACAAATGGACTTTCCTCACAGAAACCCTACTCGTTCGGAATTACCAAATAATATTTATGATTCTTTAAGTATAAAACCAGTTGAGATTTTAAAATCCAGAGATTATGTTTTGGTGTATGAAAATGAGGATCAAATCAAAAATATTAAAATTGATAAAGAATTATTTGATAAAAAAAATATTGATCCGGGTGGAGTTGTGATTACAGCAAAAGGGAATAATTCAGATTTCGTTTCTAGGTATTTTGTACCACAATGTTCTTTTTTTGAGGATCCTGTTACTGGCTCTACCCATTGTTCACTTGTTCCATATTGGAGTAAAAAACTAGGAAAACAAAAATTAAAAAGTATACAACTTTCCGACAGAGGAGGGGAAATGTTTTGTATTGATAAAGGGAATAGGGTGCTAATTAATGGAAAAGCGAAAACCTACTCAGCTGGAGAGGTTTTTTTATAGTATTAAGCTCTTGTTTTTAAAACAGTTGTTAAATAAACACCCGAAAAAATTAACATTGAGGCAATTATTATTGTAATTGTAATAGTATCAACTTTTGTAAATATTGCAAATAAAACGCCTATTATTGGTTGCAGATACATGAAAACAGCGACTTCTGTTGATGTTAATTTACTTAAAGCATATCCATTTAAAAAGTAAGTCATTACAGTGGTACACAAGACAACAAAAATCATTGGAAGTACTGCTTCTTTTAATGGCAGTGTATGCCAATCAACATCCAAAAATTGGTTAATTCCGATTGGGAAATTAAAAACAAGCCCTATAAGAAATAGCCACTTAAACAGTGTTATTAAGTCATATTTTTCTGTCATAGGTTTTACAATAATTAAATAATAAGCATAAGAAATACTATTAACTATAAATAAAAAGTTACCAAGTGGAATATTTCTACCCACAGAACTATTCGAATCTGCACTAAGAATTAATATTAATGCACCTGTAAACCCTAAAAAAATTCCAATGATTTTGATAAAATTAACTTTATTTTTGAAAATGAAGAATGATAAAATAACAACAAAAATTGGGGAAATTATAATCAATATTGAACTGTTAACAGGTGTTGAATAGTCCAGCCCGGCAATAAAAGCTGCTATGTTAATGCTCATGCCAAAAAGCCCACATTTAATTATTGTATATCTGTCTTTTTTTTCAATTGGTTTATTTTTGAAAAAAAGGCTTATGGTCCAAAAAATAATTGTCGCACCCAAAACTCTGAGAAGAACTAAGCCTAAAGATCCAATATAATTTGGCATTATCATTTTAGCTATTGTATGATTTAGGCCATAAATAGTGGTTGCAATAGTTGCTGCAAAAAGTGGAAGAATCTTTCTTGGCATTATTGGTCTGATTGGGCTTTGATAATCTTATGTATGTATTTGCCAATCATATCAAATTCAATATTTACAAGGTCTCCAATTTTAATATTTTTAAAATTTGTATTTTCATAAGTATATGGGATTATTGCAACTGAAAATCCATTATTCATAGATTCAACTATTGTTAAACTAACTCCATTAATTGAGATCGATCCTTTTTCAATGGTCAGGTTATTGGATTTCTGATACTCAAAATAAAAATACCAACTGCCATTTTCCTCAGATATTTTTGTGCATTTTGCTGTCTGGTCAACATGACCTTGAACCATATGTCCGTCGAGCCGATCACCTAATTTCATAGCTCTTTCAATATTTATTATGTCACCAATCCTCCAGTCCTTAATTGAGCTCTTTAATATCGTTTCTTTAATTGCAGTTACAGTGTATATAGTATCAACGATATTAACTACAGTTAAGCAAACTCCATTATGCGATAAACTTTGATCAATTTTTAATTCGTTTGTTATTTTACTGAATAATGAAATTGAAAGATTATCACCCTCTTTTTTAATTTGTTTAATTTCTGATAGATTTTCAATAATACCTGTGAACATATAGTCGTATATTTATTTGCTCAAAAATACACATTATATATAAAGAGATGTCAAATTTTTTTAGTCCAATTTTAGGAATATCAACTGGTGACCCTAACGGAATTGGAATAGAAGTAATTTTAAAATCTTTAGAAAAAATAAACTTCACTGATAAATTCACACCTGTAATTTTTTCTAACTATAATTTAATTGAAGAACAAAAAACCATTTTTAATATAAACTGTAAAATTGTATCTATTAATGATATTAAAAATCTTAAAAGAAATTCAGTAAATGTTCTCAATTTAAGTAATGAAGAATTTAATATTCAATTTGGGAAATCCAATGCTAGCGGAGGTAAATTCTCAAGGTTATCTTTAGAGCGAGCAGTTGATTTTTTAAAAAACTCAATGATTGACGGACTTGTTACGGGTCCTATTAACAAAAATAACATTCAAAATAGTGACTTTAATTATAAGGGTCATACAGATTTTTTGGATACTTGTTTCCATGGAGATGCTTTAATGTTTATGATTTCCAGTAAAATTAAAATAGCATTATTAACGGAGCATATTCCTATTAATGAAGTTGTTGACGAAATAACAGTGGACTTAATAAAAAATAGAATAAAAATTGTTGAAAATTCATTAAAGCATGACTTTCAAATTAATAAGCCTAAAATAGCTATACTATCAATTAATCCTCACGTTGGAGACGGTGGCGTTATAGGAAAACATGATGATATAGTGCTGCGTCCATCAATTCAACAGGTTTTAAAATCTGGTGTTGATATCTCTGGACCTTTTGCTAGTGATAGTTTTTTTGGAACTGGAATATATAAATATTATGATGCTACTATTGCTGCGTATCATGATCAAGGTCTGATCCCCTTCAAGACATTAACTTTTGGGAATGGAGTAAACTTCACTGCAGGACTTAATATAGTTAGAACCTCTCCTGATCATGGAACTGCATATGATATTGCAGGAAAAAACATTGCTAATCCAAGTTCTTTCAGTTCTGCAATTTTAGAAGCATTAAATATTATTAAAAACAGAAAGAAAAATTAGTATATTCGCAAGCCATATTTATAAAAATGAGTATCTCAAGTAAGTTTATTTTAAAATTTGCTGGGCTTAAAGAAGGTAAGCACAAATTTGATTATGAAGCTGATAATAGCTTTTTCAAAATATATGATTACCGTGAATTTAATGATGCTAATATTAAGTTTGAAATAGATTTTATAAAAAAATCCACTGTTTTAGAATTGCGAATTATTGGGCATGGAGTTGTAAATATTAATTGCACATTATCAAATGAACCATTCGATTATAATTTAAAAACACGATTTAAACTTATTGTAAAGTTTGGTGAATATTATGATGACTCAAATGATGAGCTTTTAATTTTAACCCAGGGTTCGCATTCCATTAATTTAGATCAATTTTTATATGAAATGGTGGTACTTTCAATGCCGATTAGAAACGTTCATCCTGGTATTGAAGATGGGTCAATCAAATCAGATGTTATAAATAGATTAAAAGATTTTGACATAAATAAAGAAAAAAGTAGTAATTTCGACCCTCGTTGGGATAAATTGAAAAAATTAAAAAAGTAAAATGGCACATCCTAAAAGGAAAATATCTAAAACAAGAAGAGACAAAAGACGTACTCATTACAAGGCCTCTCCTTCTCAGATAGCTACTGATAAAACCACTGGACAAGACCATTTGTACCATAGGGCTCATTGGCATGAAGGAAAACTATACTACAGAGGCAAAGTTTTAGCCGACACTACAGAAGAAACTGAATAGTTATTACTGTAAGTTTTTTATAAATCATTCATTAGGATTAAATAAGTATGATATGCTTATTGCTTGAATAATATTAGCCATTTCCAATAATACCAACTTATTTTAGGTCTATTTTTTTAGAAATTCTCGAACACATAATCTCTATCTTCATAAAACTCTTCAGTGTTGAAATTTTTTGTTGGAAAATTAAATATCTTTCTAACTCCTTACCATGTTTTAAATTAAAGCATCATGTTATAATAAATATAAAAATGATTTATAATATGAATTCTAAGATTTTG
>CACLUN010000045.1 GCA_902610105.1 uncultured Bacteroidota bacterium | reverse complement strand
TTATTAAAAAGTTATATAATATTCCGGTAATTGAAGTTAATCAATTACCACTTGATTTATGGTACAATAAAATTTTAAAAAGACTCTTTGATGTAATTTTTTCTCTATTTGTTTTAGTTTTTTTTATTTCATGGATGTATGTAATCTTTGGAATAATTATTAAGATTCAATCCAGAGGTCCAGTTTTATTTTTGCAAAGAAGGCATGGAATGGGAAGTAAAGCTTTTTATTGTTTCAAGTTCAGGTCTATGGTTATGAATGATCAAGAAGATACCAAATTTGCTGACAATAAAGATTCTAGACTTACAAAATTTGGAAAATTCTTACGAATTTCTGCCTTAGATGAAATGCCTCAGTTTATAAATGTTTTGATTGGAAATATGTCAGTTGTGGGGCCTAGACCTCACCCCATTAAATTAAATGATCAATTTTCAAATAAAGTTGATAAGTTCAGTAAGAGACATCAGTTTAAGCCCGGTATAACAGGTTTAGCGCAAATTCGAGGATTCAGAGGAAAAATCTATGGGTTTTACGATATGTCGTCAAGAGTTAAGCTTGATAGATACTATTTTAAAAATTGGTCAATATTTTTTGACTTAAAAATATGTCTTAAAACAGTTTTAGGTATTTTGAAGTATAACTTAAAATAATAACATCATAGTCTTTTAAGAAAACATTTTACAGTTCAGTTTCCACCTGCTAAAATTATTCCTTTCATTTAATTAATTTATAAGTTAACATTAATCCTCCTCTGTAAGGTAACTCTTCTCCACTTTTATTAAATTTTCTTTTGTAGTTTGTTATTGCGAATATTCTTTGTTCATCTTTATTATAATACTTATAATTTGATTGAGAAGATCCTCCCCCAACAAAAACTTCAAGATTAAATTTTTCACTTTTTAAAGGGATTTTTTTTCCAATAGTTATACCATAGTATGCATTTCTTCCATATTGATAACTCCCTTCTTCTTTGTATTCTGTGCCAACAAACGTTGTAATCCATTTTGGCAGTCTTATATTATACATTCCGTAGCCTACATGGGCTCCTATGAAAAAACTTCTTTTATTTTTTTTGTTTTTGGGGTAAAATCTTATCTCATTAAAAATTTGTGTCATATGAAAAGGTGATCCTTCTATATTATCATAAAATGATGCACTAGTATCTAGTTGATAACCAAATCTTTCTGAGAGTTGGACTTCAATTCCTATGTTTGGTACTAAGAGGGGAGCTGAAGCCAAATTAAATTTAAGTTCAGTTTGACTGTTTAGTGACATAGAAAATAAAATTGTAAATACTAGTAAATACTTAACCATACTGCAATTTATGTAATATTGAATTTCTTCTAAAAAAAATGCTAATTTTTTTCTTCTATTCACTTAATAACATCAATTTATTAGATTTTAATTATCTTCGCTTTCCCTCTAATATTAATGTTATGTTTAAAAAAGTAGTATTTGTACTATTATTTTTGACCTTTTTGTCAAATCATAATTCCTATTCTCAATCTTTTGGTGATGTCTCAGGAGTTGATTTTATGTCTTTAAATGATTCACAAATTGATCTTTTATTGAGAAGGGCAGGTGCAGAAGGATATAACCAGTTTGATTTATTAAAAATCGCAAGGTCTCAGGGATATTCTCTTGATGAAATTGATAAGTTAGATAAAAGATTTAAATCGGCAATTAATGTTAACAGAATTGCGGAAACTGCAACAACTCCACTTGAAGATACAAGATTAAGAAAACAATGGCTTCAAGACATCGAAATTTTTAGAGAAACTGATAGTGATATTTTTGGATACAATGTGTTCAGAGGAACTAGTTTTTTAAGTTTCCAATCAAATTTGAATATCCCCACACCCAATGATTATATTTTAGGACCAGGTGATAAAATTTTCATAGACATATTTGGAGAATCTGAAGCCTATTATCAGGTTGAGGTAAGTCCAGAAGGATATGCTCTCTTAGAAAATATAGGTCCTGTAAATTTATCTGGTTTAAAATTGGAAGATGCCAAGAAAAGACTTCAAAATAATTTAAAAAAAGTATACACAGGTATTAAGATGGGTAAAACCTCAATTAATATATCACTTGGTATACCAAGAGCCATAAGAATTAATATTGCTGGAGAGGTCCAACTTCCTGGAACTTATAATTTTAGTGCTTTCAACACACTGTATAATGCACTTTATGTGGCAGGTGGTGTAACAGAAGATGCAAATTTAAGATCCATTAAACTATTTAGAGACAATAAATTAGTTTCTGAAGTTGATGTTTATGAGTTTTTAACTACAGGTAAAACAAATAATAATATTAGACTAGAAAATGGAGATTTAATTCTTGTTGATACCTATAAAAGTAGAGTCACAGTTAATGGTAATGTAGTAAAGCCTGGAAGATTTGAAATTAAAGATGAAGAAAGTCTTTCTGATTTAATATTTTATGCTGGTGGTTTTAATGAAAATGCTTATAAGAAATCAGTAAAGATTACTAGGATTTTTGATGATAAATTAAAAATAGTTGATGTCAGCTCTGATCAATTTGATTTTTTTACTCCAAAAAGTGGTGATGTTGTTGAAATAGATCAAATAGTTATGAAATATGAAAATAGATTGTTAATAAAAGGATCAGTATACAAACCAGGCATTTTTTCATTTACTGAAGGCATAACAGTTACGGACCTTATTAATAAAGCTGAAGGTCTAAAACCAGATACTTATTTTAATAAGGCTTTCATAACTAGAACAAACCCCGATTATTCCACTTACACTATTACATTTGACTTAAGTAAACAAATTAAAGGATTAGAAAATCCAATTTTATTAAAAGAGGAGGATATTGTTTTAATTAATTCAGTAAATGATCTAAGGGAAGATAAATACCTTGAGATTTCAGGGGAGGTAAATAAACCTGGAGTTTTTCCATATTCAGAAAATTTGGGCTTAAACGATTTAATTATTTTAGCTGGAGGTCTCAGAAAAAATGCAACATTGAATAATATTGAAATTTCTAGACTCAAATCATCTGGAAACAATGATTTTGAAAAAAATGCGCAGTTAATAACTGTAGATTTAAATAATTTGAATGACGAATCCATTAAACTTAATCCCTATGACAATGTGATTGTGAGAAAAGATCCTTCAATAGAACAAATGACATATGCTTACATTGAAGGTGAAGTTAATTACCCAGGTAAATATTTAATTTCATCAAAAAAAGAGAGAATTTCTGATCTTTTGAAAAGAGCAGGAGGTCTTAAAGAATTTGCTTACCAAAAGGGCGCTACCATTATTAGAAAAACAGAATTTGTAGATGATAAAAATGAAATTGAAAAGCAGATCGACAACTTAAATAAGTTAAAAATTAAGTTATCAGAAAACATAAACTTATTAAGTGAATCTGAAAAATTATTATTAAATCGTATTGACAAAGATATCTCAAAGCTTAATAATGAAAACAGCTCTAACCAAGCTTTTTCAAATTCTGTGAAAGAAGAAAGAATTACTGAAATTGTTAAAAAAAATGCAATGTCGGAGGATATACCTTTTGCAAAATCTGAGTCAATCGGAATTAATTTAGAAGATATCATAAAGAATCCTGGAAAAAAGTCTGATTTACTAGTTGAAGATGGAGATATTATTGTAATTCCAAAAAAGCTTGAGACGATTAGATTGAGAGGAGAATTACTTTATCCAACTACAGTTCGTCATATTACAGCTAGAGGTTTAAAATATTATATTAATTCAGCAGGTGGATTTGATTTAAAAGCAAAAAGAAGTGGAACTTATGTAGTTTATGCCAATGGGGATGTCGCTAGAACTAAGAAATTTTTATTTTTCAATTTTTATCCTAAAGCTGAACCAGGGTGTGAAGTAATTGTTCCTAAAAAACCTATCAAAAACCCGTTAGCTGCAAGCCAAATATTAAATTTTACAACAGGCTTAACAGCTTTATTATTGGCTGTAAGCCAAATTAAATAATAAATTTTATGAGAGAACAGTTGGATGATTTTTCTTTAAAAGCCCTTTTAAATTCCATGAAAGGTTGGTTATTATTTTTATCAACTAGATCAAAAGATATATTTAAATTTTCTCTCTCATTTTTATTACTGTTTTTGGCGTATAATTACATTAAATCACCAATTCATTATGCTAAAACAACGTTTGTATTAGATAGTCAATCATCATCAAATTCTATTGGAGATGTTGCTTCCCTTGCATCACTCGCTGGTATAAATGCTTCATCTTTTATTGATGCCAGTGGACTGTTTCAAATTGACAACATTCAAGAACTTTATAAATCAAATTCAATGATTATTGAAACACTATTATCAAAATCGAAATTTTATGATAATGAAACTATTTTGATTAATCGCTTCGGAGAAATTGAAAAAATTGATAAAAAGTGGAAAAAGTTTGGAGTAGATTTTAATAATTATATTATATCAAAAAATGATAAAAGACTGCATGATAGTATATTAATTGAAGCATCTGAGATAATTAAAAAAGAATATTTAATTGTTGATAAACCTAGTCGAAAGACCACTATTTTGGAGATAGGTTTTGATCATAAAGATGAACTTCTTGCAAAGAACTTTAATGAAAATTTAGTTTCAATTGTAAATGATTTTTATTTTAAAACTAAAACGCAAAAATCCGGAAAAAATCTTAAAATTTTACAGAGGCAGGCTGATAGTATTAAAAAAGTCCTTGATAAATCAATTTTGGTTTTAGCTAATGAGGACCAAAGTGTTCCAACACCAAACCCATTGATTAAAACTAATTTAGTTCCATATCAAAAGGCAATGATTGATGTTCAATCTAATGGAACAATATATCAACAGGTAATAACTCAGTTAGAATTAGCCAAAGTCACTCACCGAAAAAATTCCCCATTAATACAGATAATCGATAAGCCAACTCTTCCTTTGGAAAATTCAAAATTAAAATTCATTGAATGTCTTATATATGGTCTTTTTGGAGGTATATTCTTATCGATAATATATCTTTCTTTAAATAGGTTTTATCAATCATTGATTAAATAGTTTATTTTTATATAAACTATATTATGTCATCCTGGACTAAATCAATTTTTTCTAAAAATTTTATAAATCTTTCTTTAAATCAAGTGGTCAATATAGTTGCAACTTTAATTTATACCCCTTTTTTATTTCAAAATTTAGGTGATGAAAATTTTGGATTAATCCACCTAGCGCTTTCATTGATAATTATACTAACCATTTTAGTCAGCTATGGATATAATTTAAATGGACCTATTAAAATTGCGCAATCAAAAAATATAAATGAAGAAAAAGCGGTAATCATTGATATTTTAAATATAAGATTAAGTTTATCATTGTTAATATTTATTTTATCTATACCATTTATTTTCTTTTATCCAGATCAAGTTTTTCAAAAAATTTTACTATTCTCTTTAATAATTCTTTTTACAGAGGCATTAAACCCACTATTTTATTTACAAGGAAAAAATAAAATTTTTCCTCAATCAATTCTAAATTTTTTTTCAAAAACCTTGTATGTTGCTCTAATTGTATTATTTATATCTGAATATGAAGATGCATATCTTGCAAACTTTTTTTATGGGTTTAGTATTACACTTTTCTTTTTATTTTTCTGGATA
>CACLUN010000044.1 GCA_902610105.1 uncultured Bacteroidota bacterium | reverse complement strand
AAGAAATTGCAGTAGTAATTATTAATTGGAAAAAGTATGATATTACTTATAAATGTATTAAATCAGTTTTAAATAGCTCTTTTAAAAATTTTAAAATTATTTTAATTGATAATGAGTCCCAAAACAGCTTTCCTGATGAAATAAATAAAAGTGAAAAGATTCAAATAATAAGAAATGAAAATAACGAAGGATTTTCACGAGCAAATAATCAAGGAATTAAATATTCTATAAAAAATGGATTTGATTACGTATTACTATTGAATAATGACACACTAATTAAAAATGATTTAATTGATTGTTTGATCCAACAGTCAAGTACTTTAGATCAGAAAATAATACAACCCTTGATTTTAAATTACGATGGTACTAAAATTTGGAATGCAGGTGGAAAAATAAATAATTTTTATGGAACTTTTGAAACCTTTAAAAAAGGTGAAAGTTTTAAAAATTTCAAAAGTGATAAGAATTTAACTGAATGGTTTACAGGTTGCTGTGTTTTAATCAAGTTAGAAATATTCAATCATGTTGGCTATTTTGATGAAAGATTTTTTGCTTATTATGAAGATGTTGATTTTTCTATTCGACTTAAAAAGATGGGCTATTCTATAGCTCTGATGACTGATTCGTATTTACAACATTATGAATCTGCTTCATCAAAATCTATTAATCAAAGTGAAGGAAATTTATCACCATATGTCCATTATCTCAATATTAGAAATCATATTTTACTTTTAAAAAAACACTCAAAATCATTTAATTTAATTGGTGTTTTATTATATCAGTTTATTAAAATATTTTCTTATTTAGTATATTTTCTAATAAGATTCAGATTTTATAAATTTAAAATGGTATCAAAAGGATTGGTTGATGCTATAAATTTTAAAAAATGACATTAATTGGTGTCTTCTTTATTGTTTTTTATTTTATAATTTTTGGTTATACAATTGATAAGATATCAAAAGGTAAAATTGAATATTTAATTATATATATATGCACTTGTTTACCAATATATACAACTCTTCAAGCTCAAGCATTTAAAATATTTAATACTGAAATCGTTGTCACTATAATCAAGTTATCAAAAGACATAATATTTATTTATGCATTTATTATATTCCTTTTTGGAAAAAATATTCATTTATTCAAAAGAATATTTAAATTTTCTTTGGTCGATAAATTAATTCTAATTTTTACTCTTATTGTAACTATATATGCTTTAATCCCCTTAGGAGAGGCAGATATTTTTTCTAAATTAATTTATGCAAAAAACTTATATATAATATCAATAACTTACTTAATTGGAAGGAATGTTAAAATTGATGAAGTGTTTTTTAATACAATTAAAAAAATACTTAAATATTTAATTTTATCACTCACAATTTTTTTATGCTTTGAATTTATTTTATCCACACACTTTCATTCAATAATTGATTTTTCAAATTATAATATTCTTGTTAATGAAATTGATCCCCAAGGAAACTATGGTCTGAGTTGGTCTTTTGAATCACAAGGTTCATCGCCTAGATATGCAGGTTTTTTTGCAGATCCATTGGAATTATCAGCCTCACTATTATTATTGACTTCATTATTGATTTATAATTTCTGGAACAATAAAACGAAAATTAGTTTTTCCCTACTTTTTATGGTTGCCACTGCATTTCTTTTTTCATTTTCAAGAGGAGCTATTGTTGCGTGTCTAGGAATTGTTTTATTTGCGCTATTATTAAATAAAAATTATAAATTTTTACTATTAATATTTGGATTATTTCTTTTATCTACTTTAAGTTTAATTTATTTTGGATCTGAAGAAATAAGATATTTAATTATAGATACTCTAAAATTTGAGAACACTTCTTCACTTGGTCATTTAGTTGAGTGGATTGAGGGTATTCTATCCATTTTTGAAAACACCTTAGGTATTGGTTTAGCGATGAGTGGAAATGCGAGCGGAGTTGATCAAGCAATTAAGGTTGGAGGTGAAAATCAATTTTTGATATTCGGTGTTCAAATGGGAGTTTTATCTATAATCATATATAGTTTAATTTTATTTTTTGTTATCAAAAGAAGCTGTAAAGTTTATTGTATGAGCTCAAATAATGATAAGCATATCTCTTTTGTTGTTGCTTGTACGAAGTTTGGTTTACTACTTCCGCTACTTACTGCAAATGCAGAATTATACCTTTTTGTATCTTTAGTTACTTGGTTTCTTGCTGGATATATTGAATCAAGATATATAGAACTAAAATTTGAAAAAAACAAAAGTTTATATTGATGTTTTTTACTATAAAACTGCACTATCAGGAATTAAAACCTATATTGAGGAACTAGTCCAAGGAGCAAATAAATATGGAAGAAAAGATGTTGAATATATTTTTTCTCATGATATAGATAAGTTACAAAATAAACAGTTTTTTATTAATTCTAAATATAGATTAGTAAGATGGGCTTTTCAACTCCGATACCTTTTTTGGAAACAAATTATTTTGCCAATCAAATTACTTTTTAATTCAGTTGATGTTTTAATTTGCCCTGATTATGTTGCACCAATCTTTTCACCGACTAGAAAAATAGTAGTTATACACGATAACCTTTTCTGGAAATACCCTTTTAATTATCCATTGTTGTGGCGTAATTATTTTATTAAACTAATTAAACTTGGAGTGTCTAGTAATTGTGAGCTTGTAACGACAAGTGAATACTCGAAAAATGGTTTACAAAAAATTTTTAATAATAAAATCAGTTACATATATCAAAGTTCTGAAAGAGTCTTTTGTTCTGATAAAATAAATAGATCAAAGGATTATATATTACACATCGGAACATTTGAAAAGAGAAAAGATTTATTGACTCTTGTCAAAGCATTTAAATTATTTAAAGATAACACCAAGTCAAATCTTAAATTGGTGCTCGCAGGATCAAAAATTTTTAATGGTAACAAGCAGGTTTATTTAGAGATTAAAAGATATATTTCAAAAAATAATTTAATATCATTTGTAATTATGCCTGGATATATAAATAAAAATCAAGCTATTTATTATTATAATAATGCCTTTGCTTATGTGTTTCCGTCAATTGATGAGGGTTTTGGAATTCCGTTGATTGAGGCCATGAGAGCCCATATTCCTATCATATGCTCAGATATTAAAATATTTAAGGAGATTGGAGATGATTCAGTCATCTATTTTAAGAAAAAAGATGAATATGATTTGTTTGATAAGTTGAGATTAATTTTCACAAATCATAGTATTATCGAAAGTCTTATTCCAAAAGGTATTAAAAGAGCTGATTTATTTATTCAAAAAAACTTTATCAAGGGATTTGAAAAACTCTATTAAAAAAATATTAATAGCACATAGCTCTAATGATACTTATGGAGCAAGTAAAGTTTTAATATCGATTATAGAAATTTTTATTAAAAATGGATTTAAAGTTTACCTGATTCTTCCGAAGAATGGACCTCTAAATAATAATGAAATAATAAAAAAAACAAATCTTAAAATTATAAACCTTGGAGTTTTTAGAAAAAAGTACTTTAACTTTTTTGGTTTGATAAATCGTCTTTATTTTATCATAAAATCATCTTTACATGTTAGAAAATTTTTAAAAAGGAATCAAATTGATTTAGTTTATACTAATACATCTACATTAATAAGTCCATCAATTGCAGCTAAATTTGCTGGGATACCATCAATATTTCATATTCACGAAATACCTAATGGTAATTCCATTTACTCAAGATTCATTATTACATTTCTAAATCTATTCCCTAAAGAAGTCATTTGTGTTTCAAAATCAGTTTACGATTTTTGGATTAAAAATGGATTAAAGAAATCTAAAACAAAAATCATTTATAATGGCTTCAACATAAAAAAAAGGAAACCTAAAATTCTTACAAACGATAATATAGTATTTACAAGTATTTCGAGGATAATTCCATATAAGGGTCATTCACTACTAATTAGAATATTTGATATGCTTTGTAAAAAAAATAAAAATATTTATTTACAAATTGTTGGAGACACACTACCTGAATATCAAAAATATTTAGATGAACTAAATATTGATATAAAAAGGAGAGGGTTAAATAACAAGATTAAATTTTTAGGCTTTAGAGAAGATGTTTTATCAATTTTAGACAAATCTAATTTCTTAATTCATACTCCTTTATCACCCGACCCACTTCCCACAGTTGTTTTTGAGGCAATTAACTGTAAAACACCGGTAATTACAAATAACCAGGGTGGAGCTTTTGAAATTCTTAATCAAGGTAATAATGGATTAATAATTAAAAATGATTTAGTTGAGGAATCCGTTGAAAAGATTTTTTCATATTTGGAAAACAAAAAACTACAAAAGAAAAATACTGAAAAAGCTTTTAATTATGTTTGTGAAAACTTTTACTTAGAAAAATTCAAAAGAAAAATATTGAATTCAATTGGATAAAAAACTAAAAATTGCGATAATTGGTTCTAGAGGATATCCATATGTTTACTCTGGATATGAAACTTTAGTTAAAGAACTTTCAGAAAGATTAGTAAAGAGTGGACACCGTGTGACAGTTTATTGTCATAGTTCATTATTTAATAAAAAACCAAAACAGGTTAATGGCATTGAATTAGTATATGCTCCATCAATTCAATCTAAAACTCTATCTCAAATTACAAACTCATTTTTTTCATTTATACATGTTTGCTTTTCTAAAACCGATATTGTTTTAGTAGTAAACTCGTCTAATGGACCCTTTGGTATATTAACAAAAATTTTTAAAAAAAAAACATTCATCAATGTTGACGGATTGGAATGGTTAAGGCCAAAATGGAAAGGGCTAGGTTCGGTATATTTTAGAGTTGCATCGAAATTAGCTACACTTTTTTTTGATGAAATCATCACTGATTCTGTTGAAATGAATAATGTATACAGAAATAAATTTGGAAAAAAATCTACTGTAATTGCCTACGGCTCGACCATGAAAGTCGAAAAAAAATCTAAAATTTTGGAAAAATTTAATCTTCAAAAAAAACAGTATTACTTAATAGTTGGCAGATTGATTCCTGACAATAACTCTAAACTTATTATTGAAGGGTTTTTAAAATCTAACTCAAATAAGTCAATAGTGATAGTTGGTGATGTGCCTTATAATGATAATTACGCTAATAATACAAAATTATTGTCCTCAAATAAAGTTATTTTTACCGGCTATGTTAATGATAAAGTTGATTTAACTATTTTGTATAATAACAGCTTTTGCTATATTCACGGGCATGAGTTTGGGGGAACTAATCCTACGATGATCAATGCCCTAGATTTAAATTGTCAAATCTTAGCATTAGACACTGTTTTTAACAGAGAAATGTTAGAAAATAAAAGCTCAGTTTTATTTGATAAAAATTCAATTTCTAAAAAAATAAATGAATTTGAGGAAAGATACGAGGATCTTATTAAAAAAAATACCAAATATAAACTTCCAAAAAAATATAATTGGAATTTTATTTATAATCAGTATTTAGAAATTTTCCAAGGTCTTACCAATTACCAAAATAAGTAAGTTTCAGGCTTACGTGAAAGTTATCCACATCTCTCCCAGGATGATAGTACGGCTCAGCATAATCGTCAAGTTCCCATTGATAGTTCAAACTTCTTATATAAACTAGATTGCTTGACAAATTAAAATACTTAAAACTTTTATTGTACTTTAAATGGAAATTAATATCTTTCCAATATCTCCTGTAGTCTCTTGCAGATGCAAATGCCTCATGGAAAAAATCATTGTCATTGTCTATTATTTCCAATCCCATTCCAATTAATTCTCCATTCCTGATTCTATTTAAAGAAAAATAATGAGAGTTTGATCCTGGACCAATTGAACTTCCTAAAACTTCGCCTTTGTTAGTGTATCC
>CACLUN010000043.1 GCA_902610105.1 uncultured Bacteroidota bacterium | reverse complement strand
TAATTTTTGAAGAGATTAATTCTCCCAAAGAAACAACCTGATCATAAACAAAAGAGTAGCTCGGTGACTTATTCAATTTTATAAATGAACCTAATTTTTCAAATGAAGTGTTTAGTTCTGAAAAAATGAAGTGATTTCTTTCAAAAAGATTATTAAGAATATTTATGTGAAAATTAAAAACATCTGAAATGCTAGATTGTAATTGAGCTTTATCATTAAAGTAACTATCAACAACTTTCTCCAAAGCATTAGTAGTTTTTCCCATTGCAGAAACAACGATCACTAAATTATCCTTCTCATATTTTGATATAATTTCTAAAATATTTTTAATACTGGGTGCATCTTTTATGGAAGCACCACCAAACTTAAATACTTTCATTTTCTACAAATTTTTTAATTGCATTTTCATCCATTAGTGCTACCCTCCAATCATTGAGTACTTGTGCTCCATTATTTTTATAAAACTCAATAGCACTTTGATTCCAGTCAAGAACCACCCATTGGACTCTTTTAACTTTTTTGATTATATGAGTATTTGATGAACTTTGAAAATAATGCAAAGCCAATTCCTTTTCCACGATGCTTTTCAGTTACAATTAAATCTTCTAAATGCATGGCAGCTCCTTTCCATGTAGAATATCTAGGATAAATCAATGCAATACCTACAACCTCTTTTTTAATTTCTGCAATAAAACACTTAAATTTTGGTTGATCTTGAAATCCATCAGTTATTAGTTGTTGCTCTGTTAAAATAACCTCATGAGGTTCTCTTTCAAAAATAGCAAGTTCCTTAATCAATTTAAGGATTGATTTAGCATCACTTTTTTTGGCATCTCTTATTATAAATCCCATAATTTAAATGCAAATCTAATCTAATCTTTTAAATAGATTAATTTTTAAAATATTTAAGGTATTTAAGGGTTGATTTGTTACATATATAACTAAGGATTGTATATATTCGCACGACAATTACTTGATAATTGTAAAGATTGATGATTAAAGGTTTATATCCTTTTGGGTTGAATCACTACAGGTCTCTGAAATTTCAGAAACTCAGGAAACTTATATCAAAAAATCAAAAAAAAATTAAAGTTGAGGGTGCTTATGGCTCTTCATTATCATTTTTACTGATTGACATATTTTCATCATTAAATCAACAAATATTTTACATAAGTAATTCAAAAGAAACTGCTTCATATGTCTCCAGCGATATTATAGAATTAATTGGTGAAAAAAATTGTAGTTTTTTACCATCAAACTATAGAAGCGATACCAAAAAAATTAAAGATGAAAGCAATATCATTAACAGATCAAAAACTATTAGGGATATTTTAGATAAAGAAACTAAAATAATAGTGACTTATCCAGAAGCTATTTTTGAAAAAATTCCTGATGATAAAGAAATTGATTCCAAAACGATAAATATAGAAAAAGGACAATTTTTAAAAATAAATTCAATTAATGAATTACTATTTGATTTAAAATTTGAAAAGGATGATTATGTACAACAGCCTGGTGATTTTGCAAAAAGAGGAAATATTGTGGATATTTTTTCTTTTGCATATACAAGTCCATTAAGAATTGAATTTGATGGTGATACTGTAGAAAGTATAAGGGAGTTTAATATAGATACTCAATATTCAACAAAAGAATTAGTTGAAGCTAAAATTATACCTGATTTATCCAATGAATCTTTAATTAGAAGAGCAAACAGCATAGTTGAGCTAACTGATAGTAATACCACTTTATTAATCGAGGAAATTGATTCAATTAAAAAACAACTATCCAATAATTTTAAGGAGAATAAGAACGAATATTCAGATAGATTATTTTTAAAAGAAATTGATGAAAGAAAAATTATTCATCTGAATAATTTAAACAAAGATTTTGATATTAAGCTTGATATAGTTCAGCAACCTGCATTTAATAAAAAGTTTGAAATCTTAAATGATGAGCTTAAATATTATTCATCAAAAAATTATAAACTAAATATTTATTTTTCAAGTAAAGAACAAGCAGAACGATTCTATCAAATATTATCAAAATTTAATTATAGTTATGAATTTAAGTCAATAATAAAACCAATTTATAAAGGTTTTATAAATCATGATGATTTAAGAGTTTGTTTTACAGATCATGAAATTTTCAATAGATTTCATAGATATAGAATTCAAAAAAAATATAGCAAAAAGAAAAAACTTAATATTGATAATATAAATCAAATTAACGTTGGGGATTTCGTAACTCATATTGATCATGGAGTTGGAATTTATAAAGGTTTGACAAAAATTGATGTTGAGGGAAGAAAACAAGAGGCAATTAAGTTAGTATACGGTGAAAATGATACACTTTATCTAAGTGTTCACTTATTTCATAAAATTTCAAAATATAAGAGCAGAGACGGTGCAAAACCTAGGATCTTTAAACTAGGGTCTGGAGCCTGGGAAAGATTAAAGACTAAAGCAAAAACTAGAATAAAAAAACTAGCTTTTGATTTAATAAAATCATACGCAAAAAGAAAAATTTCTAAAGGATATAAATATAAAATTGATAGCTCGATGCAAAATGAGCTTGAAGCTTCATTTTTATATGTAGAAACAACAGACCAAATTAAAGCTACTGCAGATGTAAAAACTGATATGGAATCTGAGAATCCAATGGATCGATTAATTTGTGGTGATGTTGGATTTGGTAAAACTGAGGTTGCGATTAGAGCAGCCTTCAAAGCAATTGACAATGGTAAACAAGTTGCAATTTTAGTCCCAACAACAATTTTGGCATTTCAACATTATAAAACGCTATTAAAAAGATTTGATGGCTTTCCTATATCATTTGATTACTTAAATAGATTTAGAACAAAGACAGAAAAGAATAAAATACTAGATGAGATTAGTACTGGAAAACTAGACTTAATTATTGGAACTCATCAATTAGTAAATGATTCTGTTCAATACAATAATTTAGGATTATTAATTGTAGATGAAGAACAAAAGTTTGGAGTGAATGTAAAAGAAAAGATTAGATCAATCAAGGATAATATTGATGTTCTAACACTTACTGCAACACCAATTCCTAGAACCCTTCAATATAGTTTAATGGCTGCAAGAGACCTTTCAATTATATCTACTCCACCTAGCAACAGAGTGCCGATTGAATCTGAAGTTATTAGATTTAATGCAAAGTCAATTCAAGATGCAATAAGATTTGAAATGCAAAGAGGAGGTCAAGTATTTTTTGTACACAATAAAATTGATAACATTAATGAATTTGGAAATTGGCTTGAAAACTTGATTCCTGATGCTAAAATTAAAATTGCTCATAGTAAGATTGATGGTAAAAATCTTGAAAAAATTATGTTAGAATTTATTGAAAATAAATTTGATATACTATTATCAACAACTATTATTGAAAGTGGATTAGATGTTCCTAATTCAAATACAATTTTTATAAATAATGCACACCATTTTGGACTAAGTGACCTACATCAAATGAGGGGTAGAGTTGGTAGAAGTAACAAAAAAGCTTTTTGCTATTTTATAACACCTGAAATATCAGCATTAACTGATGAGGCAAAAAAGCGGATTAATGCTATAGGGCAATACTCTGAATTAGGCTCAGGTTTTAATATAGCAATGAAAGATTTAGAAATTAGAGGTGCTGGTGATTTACTAGGAGGTGAGCAAAGTGGGTTTATAAATGATATTGGTTTTGAAACTTACCACAAAATTTTAAATGAAGCTGTTGAAGAATTAAAAAGTAATGAGTTCAAAAAAATGTTTAAAGAAGAATCAAATAATAATTTTATTAGAGATATTATCATCGATACTGACTTTGAAATATTATTTCCTAATAATTACGTTTCAAAGGTGAATGAAAGACTAATTCTTTACACTAAACTATCGAAGTTAAATAATGATGATGAGTTGATTAAGTTTGAAAAAGAACTGAAGGATAAATATGGATCCCTACCTGTTGAATCTATAGATCTTCTAAAAAGTATTCGATTGAAATGGAAAGCTCAAAAGTTAGGTTTTGAAAAAATTGTGATAAAGAAAAGTAAAATGCTGTGTTACTTTATCTATGATAAGAATAACAATTTTTTTGAGAGTTTAGTATTTAAAAATATAATGAGGGATATTCAAAAATTTGAAAATTGTGAGTTAAGAGAGAAGAATAAACTTTATTTAGTTTTTGAAAAAATAGAATCAATTGATCAAGCAATTCAAAACTTAAATAGATTTGAGTTTATTGATTATTGAAAATGCTTTGTCGACTTCACTTTCTGATACTAAAATAGTAAACTCATTAGATGTAGAAATCACTTGATTAATATTAATTCCTTCCCAAGATAATTTTTGAAATACATAATAATAGATTCCTGGAACTGATACATTTTCTTCGGGTAATTTAAATGAAATTGCTGAAAGTTGCTCAGTCTTATTAATGCAAAATTCATTAACTAGTTCGTTTTCAACCAACTCACATAAATTTTTACTAACTACTATATTGCACTCGTCAATACCTCTTGAGGAGGTATAAAAATCATTCTTGCTTTCATATATATTTTTTAAAATATTTGACTGACTATTAAGTATTGTATCTGAAACTTTAAAATTATAATCAACCAGATTAGATCTTACAGAAACCTCTTCAATTTTTTTAATGACTCTTTTAATTTTTTGAGTGTGTTGAAATTCAAGGTTTAGAGATAATCTATTTAAAGCCATCACAATTGCTCCATTGTTGACACTTTTTCGTAACATTTCTTCAATTTCAGGCTTTATTTTTCTTGAAAGTGAAGTGAAATTAATTATACCGTCAGAAAGCGCAGAGCTTAAAAATGGTTTTGATTTTATATAGTCACTAACAGCTTGAGATATTGTTTTCAAATTGGTATTGTTTTAAATTAAACAAATAATTACAAAAATAACATTTTAATATAAACAGAAGTTCATCTGTAAATTGACTATTTTTGAAACTAATTGTGGAAAGTAAAAAAAGGTATACCATAACGTCTGCATTACCATATACGAATGGACGTTTACATATTGGTCATTTAGCAGGAGCATATATACCAGCTGATATCTATGCAAGATTTAAAAGAATCACTGATAATGATGTAGCTTACATTTGTGGTAGTGATGAACATGGTGTTGCAATTTCAATTAGAGCTAAAAAAGAAAATAAAACCCCAAAAGAAATTATTGATAAATATCATGCATTAATAAAAAAAAGCTTTGATGATTTTGGTATTTCTTTCGATAATTATTCAAGAACATCCTCCAAAATCCACCATGAAACAGCATCTGAATTTTTTAAATTTCTTAATGAAAAAAATTGTTTTGAAATTAAAAAATCCAAACAATTGTATGACCCAGTTGAAAATCAATTTTTGGCAGATAGATTTGTTGAGGGGGAATGCCCTCATTGTGGATTTGAACATGCTTACGGTGATCAATGTGAAAATTGTGGAAGCTCATTAAGCCCTGAACAATTAATTAATCCTATTTCAAAAATAAGTGGAGCAAAACCGATTGAAAAAGAAACAACTCATTGGTATTTACCACTTGGAAAGCATGTTGATTTTATTAATGATTGGTTTATTAAGGGTAAAAAGGATTCTGCAAAATCAAATGTATATGGGCAAGTTAAATCATGGATTGATCAAGGATTGGAATCTAGAGCTATTACTCGCGATTTAGACTGGGGAATACCAGTTCCTCATAAAGATGGTGCAGGTAAAGTTCTTTATGTTTGGTTTGATGCACCCATTGGGTATATCTCATCTACAAAAGAATGGGCTAAAAATGAAAATAAAGATTGGGAATTATATTGGAAAGATAAGAATACTAAGCTCATTCACTTTATTGGAAAGGATAATATAGTCTTTCACTGTATTATATTTCCAATAATACTT
>CACLUN010000042.1 GCA_902610105.1 uncultured Bacteroidota bacterium | reverse complement strand
TCTGATGAGTTTAATTACAATGGAAAACTAGATTCTAATAAATGGGTTTATGAAATAAGAAATCAATGGTACAATCAAGAGCTGCAGGCAACCACTGACAGACTTGATAATGTATTAGTTGAAAATGGTGTCCTAAAAATTATTGCTAAAAGGGAAAATTATGGAGGAAAACAATTTTCTTCGGGAAGAGTCAAAACAAATAAAAAATTTGATTTTACCTATGGTAGAGTAGATATAAGGGCAAAACTTCCAGGCAAGAAAGGTACATGGCCAGCACTATGGCTTTTAGGCTCTAACTATGATCAAATCGATTGGCCCACGTGTGGTGAGTTAGATATCATGGAACATGCTGGTAACAGATTAAATAAAATCCAAGCAACTGCTCATCACCCCGATAATTATGGTTCAGGAGATGGTGGTGCAACATACGACTATGATGATGTATCAACAGAATTTCATGTTTACTCAATTGTTTGGACAGAAAAAGGAATGACCTTTTTGGTTGATGATAAGCCTTATCACATTGTTGGAAATGCTTGCTCTTTACCTTTTAACTGGGACTTTTTTATCATAGTAAATATAGCAATGGGAGGAACTTTTGGTGGTAATGTTCCATCAGATTTTGTCTCTGATACTATGGAGGTAGATTATGTTAGAGTTTATCAATAATTTTAAAACTTATATTATGAACACATTTAAAAAAAATTTTTTTCTTCTGATTCTGGTTTCTCTTTTTATTAATTGCGAAAGTAAAACCAATCTCTCCGATATTCAAATTGAAAAAAAGGTTAACGAAATAATTGATCAAATGACTGTTGATGAAAAAGTAGGTCAAATGACCCAAATTGATCAAAGATTTTTAGATACAATAACAGATCTTTCAACATATTCCATTGGATCGTTATTAAGTGGAGGTGGGTCACACCCAAGTATTAATGAACCACAAGCATGGTTAGATATGTATAACAAATATCAATCGGAAACGTTGAAAAATAGATTAGGTATACCACTTGTTTATGGAATTGATGCAGTTCATGGTCATAACAATGTTTATGGAGCTACAATTTTTCCTCAGAATATTGGTCTTGGTGCTACAAATAATCCTGAATTAATTTATGAAATATCTAAGGCAACTTCCCTCGAGGTTGCTGCAACTGGAATTGATTGGACATTCTCTCCTTGTTTGTCATCTCCAGAAGATTATCGATGGGGAAGAACTTATGAAGGTTTTTCAAGTGACCCAAATATTGTTGAAAATCTTGGTGCTGCTGCAGTTGAAGGATATCAAAGCGTTGAAACAGAATCTGGTAAAAAGGTGATTGCCTGTGCAAAACATTTTATAGGGGATGGAAATACGGAATTTGGAACCGGAATGAATGGTTTAGTTGACAGAGGAAATACAATATTGACAAGCGAGGAGCTAAAAGAAAAATTATTGCCAAAATATAAGGCTGCAATAGATGCTAACGTACAAACAGTAATGGCATCTTATAATAGCTGGAATGGGGTTAAATGTCATGGTAGTAAAGAGTTACTCACTGATATTTTGAAGATTGAATTAGGTTTTGAAGGTTTCGTTATTTCAGATTGGCAAGGAATTGATGAAATTCCAGGAGATTATAAATCTGATATAATTACTTCAATCAATGCTGGAATAGATATGGTTATGGTTTCAGGGCAAGGTCAACCTTATAAAAAATTCATGAAGCTATTAAAAGAAAGTATTCAGGAAGGATCGATTCCAATGTCAAGAATTGATGATGCTGTAAAAAGGATTTTGAAAGTAAAATTCAGTAACGGTTTATTTGATAGTCCACTTGTTACTAATCAATCACTGGATGTTATTGGTTCTGAAAAACATAGAGAGATTGCAAGGCAAGCAGTTAGGGAAAGCGTTGTTGTTTTGAAAAATGACGGACTAATACCTATTTCCAAAGAAATTAATTCGATTGTTGTTGCTGGTAGAGGAGCAGATAATCTTGGAATGCAATGTGGGGGATGGACAATAAACTGGCAAGGTGGCCAGGGTGATATCACCGTCGGTAAAACAATTCTAGATGGAATAAATAATTCTGTTTCAGCTGACACAAATGTTATTTACTCTAAAGATGGCTCAGATTTAAGTTCAGTAAGTGGTGATTTAGCAGTTGTAGTAATTGGAGAAGATCCTTATACTGAGTTTTTCGGTGACAAAGATAGTCTTGATTTATTAAAAGAGGATATCGATACAATTAATCAGCTAAAAAATAAAGGATACAAAGTATTTGTACTTTTAATTTCCGGTAGACCAATGAACGTTGCAGATCATATTGATAAATGGGATGGATTTGCTGCAATATGGTTACCAGGAAGTGAGGGAGATGGCGTTTCAGATATATTATTTGGTGATTATCCATCTGCAGGGAGACTCTCATATCCTTGGCCAATACAAGCAGAAAAAGGTGCTAATGCTAAAATAAGTGATTTATTATTTGACGTTGGATTTGGACTTTAATATGAAAAGATTTTTAATTGTAATATTATTTGTTTTTATTTCATTCTTTTCTAATTCTCAAAATTTAAGGACAGACGGTCAAAAAATTGTAGATGGATCTGGAAATGAGGTTTTACTTAAAGGATATGCACCTGGAGGTTGGCTATTAATAGAAGGTTATATGATGCATGAAACTGATGGGAGTATTGGAGCTCAACATGAGATCAAGGAAAAATTAGTTAGCCTAATGGGAACAGAAAAGACTGATGAATTTTTTCAAAAGTGGAGAGAAAATCATTTTACTAAACGCGATGTTGATTCATTGGCTTCATGGGGATTTAATAGTATAAGGGTCCCAATGCATTACAATTTATTTACTTTACCAATCCAAGAGGAACCTAATTCTGGCGAAAATACATGGCTTGAAGAAGGTTTTGAAATTATTGATGATATTCTAGAATGGGCACAACCTCATAGCATGTACGTTATTTTAGACTTACATGCTGCACCGGGTGGACAGGGCAGAAATACTGATATTTCCGATTATGATCCTGACAAACCTTCACTCTGGGAAAGCGAACAAAATAAAAGTAAAACTGTTGCACTGTGGAAAAAAATTGCTGAGAGATATAAAGATAATGAGTGGATTGGTGGCTATGATCTTCTTAATGAAACAAATTGGGATCTTCCGGGTGGAGTTGACTTAAAAAATTTATTTGTAAGAATAACTAATGCTATTAGGGAAGTTGATGACAAACACATTATAATTATTGAAGGAAATGATTATGCAAATAATTTTACCGGATTGACTCCTCCTTGGGATGACAACATGGTATACAGTTTTCATAAATACTGGAATTCGACTAATGATGATGATTTGAATTGGATTCTCCCGCTCAGAGAACAACACAATGTACCACTTTGGATGGGTGAGTCTGGAGAAAATTCAAATACCTGGTATACAGATGCTGTCACTTTATTCGAAAATAATAATGTAGGTTGGGCATGGTGGGCTATGAAAAAAATCGGAAGTGTAAATAGTCCATACAGAATCATTGTTAACGATGGTTATCAAAAAATACTAAACTATTGGAAGGATGAGGGCGATAAACCAACAGAAGAAGAAGCATATGAGGCAATGATGCAATTAGCTGAGAATGCTAAATCCGAAAATTGTTTATACAGAAAGGGTATCTCAGATGCACTTCTAAGACAACCCCATTCAAATAATACAATTCCTTTTAAAAAACGCCAAGAAATTCCTGGTGTAGTATTTTTATCTGATTACGATTTGGGTAAAAATAATTTTGCTTACCATGATAATGATTTTGCGACTTATCATCAGTCATCCGGATCATTTACTGCGTGGAACAGAGGATGGCGATATAGAAATGATGGAGTTGATATTGAGGATAATAGTGATAATGTAAATAGTAATGGATACCATATTGGATTTGTTGAAAAAGGAGAGTGGACAAAATATTCTGTAAAAATTAATTCAGACGGAGTTTATAGAGTTAGAATTAGAAATGCCTCAGAACAAAGTGGGGGAAAACTTTATTTATCTTTAAATGATCAAAATATTACACCAATTTATACTACTCAATCAACCGGAAGTTGGTTTTCTTTTGGCACATCAACAATTGAAGGTTTAATTTTAGAAGAAGGAAATCATTCTTTGAAATTACATTTTGATGATAATACCCCGCTCAATATTAGCAGTCTACAATTTGAGAAAACAGGTGAGATATCAGCAGCTCCATTTAATTCTATTAATGGAAAAACTAATTCTAATGAAAGCTCATTAGAAATTTTTTTAAATCAAGAAGTATTGAATTCATCAATTAATGGCAGCCTGGACAACTTCACTGTAACTGTTAATGGAAATGAAAAGAGTATTTCTTCATTGAATTTGGACTCATCTAAACTAAAAACAATTATTTTAAATCTTTCTGAAAACTTGCTCTATACTGATGATATTAAAGTTTCATATTCTGGGGACTTAATTAAGTCTGTAAATGGAAAAACTTTAAATACCTTTTCAAATCTCAACATTATTAACGATTTAGAAGCACGTTTTGTTATACCTGGAAAGGTTGAAGTTGAAGACTATGTTAATATGTTTGGATTAGGATTAGAAGAAACAAATGATGAAGGAGGGGGTTCAAATATTGGATATACTGATAATGGTGATTATGCTGATTATAAAATCTTTACAAACACTGCCTCAAAATATACAGTTGATTTTAGAGTTGCATCTGAGTCTAATGGAGGAAAAGTGGCATTATCTTTAGTTGAACAGAATTCCTCAAGGGAGTACGTATTGTTACCCGAAGTTGATTTTTCCTCCACTGGTGGTTGGCAAGAATGGGTAACCGTAACAGCAAATCTTGATAATCCAATTCCTAAGGGAATATTTCTTCTCAGACTTAAAGTTCTGGATGGGGGTTTTAATATGAACTGGATGAAATTTAGAGATTTAGATTCTGATTTAGATGGTATTGGAGATTCAGTTGACCAATGTCCTGATACTCCCTCTGGCGCTAAGGTTGATGTAACTGGTTGTCAGATTTTTGAGCTTCCTGTGAATAATTTCAAGGTTGAGGTTGGTAGTGCCACATGTGTTGGTACGAGTGATGGTGTGATAGACTTGAGTGTAGAAGACTCATCATACGATTACACGGTTACAATTACTGGCAAGGATAACGTAACGATAACAGGAACAGACAAAACCACTTCAGTCACGGGCCTTGCTAAAGGTACTTATGAGGTTTGCTTTACAGTTGATGGTCAGGCTAATTATGAACAGTGTTTTGAAGTTGTAGTAGGTGAGCCACCAGCACTCACAGCATTTATTGATATTGATAACGATAGAAAGAGCACAAGTATCCAGATGAGTGGATCTAGCAAATACAATATTACAATCAATGGCATCAAGCAAAAAGTTACTGGAAACAGTTTTGAAGCAACTTTATCTACAGGGCTAAGTATTATAAGAGTAGACACAGATTTAGAGTGTCAAGGTTTTGTAGAAAAGGAAGTATTCATATCGGAGGATATTCATTATTATCCAAACCCGACTGACAGTGATGTAAAAGTACACGTAGGAGGAGATGATACTAGAGTAAAAGTTAGTATATTTAGTGAGAAAGGAGATCTAATTTATATTAGGTATCAAGATATAGCGGATATGTCTAGAAAAACGAATATAGATCTGACAAATCAAATACCTGGAGCATACATAGTTATACTGGAAAGTAAAACTGTCAGAAAAACCTTTAAAGTAATTAGAGAATGAAAAAAATTAGTTATTTATTATTACTATTTTTTATTTTCTCATGTGGTGGAGATACGGGAGATTCTGGTGATGGAGGAGGTGATCCACCACCGCCTCAACCACCTGGTGTTGTAACTTTAACAGCTCCGGCTAATGGGAAAGTATGTGAGACAGGAACAAGTACT
>CACLUN010000041.1 GCA_902610105.1 uncultured Bacteroidota bacterium | reverse complement strand
GTGTAAACATTTAAGAAAACCCAGAAAATAACTATTATCGTATTGTATACATTCCAAACAGAAAAAGTAAAATAATGCATGAAAGACGTAGTCAATGAAATTATAATGGTTTCAAATGCAAGAAAAATTAGGGGAAAAAATAAATTAAAGCGTTTCAAATTTTTTGGTTTCAAAAAAATACGTCAAAAATTAGACCATTTGTACTTCGAGTGGGAATCGAACCCACACTCTGTTACCAGAACTGGATTTTGAATCCAGCGCGTCTACCAATTCCGCCACCGAAGCGATTGTACTCAAATTTATAAAAACTTTTGTTTTTAATAGTTTCTATTAAATAATTATTAAATTTGACCCCCAACAAAATAAATGTTAAATCAGGGACCAATAGCAAAAATTTTCTCATGTACTCAGAGTGTTGAGCTTTCCAAAAAAATTGCTAAACATTTTGGAGCCGAATTAGGCAAAATAAATTTTTCTCATTACAGTGATGGAGAGTTTCAACCTTCATTTGAAGAATCTGTAAGAGGGGCTAGGATATTTATAATTGGATCGACTCAACCAAGTTCTGAAAATTTGATGGAGTTACTTTTGATGATCGATGCAGCGAAAAGATCATCTGCTAGACACATTACTGCAGTTATTCCTTACTTTGGATGGGCAAGGCAAGATAGAAAAGATAAACCAAGAGTTCCCATAGGTGCAAAATTAATAGCAAATTTAATTGAAGCTGCTGGAGCAACGAGATTAATTACTATGGATTTGCATGCAGATCAAATTCAAGGTTTTTTTGAAAAGCCTGTTGATCACCTTTATGCATCTACTATTTTCATCCCATATATTCAATCTTTAGATTTAGATGAACTCACCATTGCTTCACCAGATATGGGGGGATCTAAAAGAGCTTACGCTTACTCCAGATTTCTAAAAAGTAATGTTGTTATATGTTACAAACAAAGGAAAAAAGCGAATATAATTTCTCACATGGAGCTGATAGGAGAGGTTGAGGGTAAAAATGTTATTATAGTTGATGATATGGTAGATACCGCTGGTACTTTGTCTAAAGCTGCAGATTTAATGTTTGAGAGGGGAGCTAAATCAGTTAGAGCTATCAGTACGCATGCATTGCTTTCAGGAAATGCTTTCGACAATATTGAAAAATCTAAACTTAAAGAACTGATAGTCACAGATTCTATTCCTCAAGAAAAGAAGTCTGACAAAATAAAAGTGCTTACTTGCTCAAAATTATTTGCTGATGTAATGCACAATGTTAATAATAATAAATCAATAAATTCGTTTTTTATAAAATAAAATATTATGAAATCAATCACAATCAATGGATCTCAAAGAGAAAGCGTGGGGAAGTCTTCGACTAAAGCTCTGCGTAATGCTGGAAAGGTTCCTTGCGTAGTTTACGGTGGGGAAAAACCAGTACATTTTTCAGCTGATGAAATAAGTTTTTCTAAATTAGTTTACACACCAGATGCTCATACGGTGATCATTTCGTTGGACGGAGAAGAAGAAATCAGTGGTATAATTCAGGATATTCAATTTCATCCTGTTTCTGAAAAAATATTACATATAGACTTCTTCCAGTTATTTGAGAATAAGGAAATTACAATGACCATCCCCGTTAAGTTTAGTGGGAATGCACCTGGTGTAAGACTTGAAGGTGGTCTTCTTTTTAAAAATAAAAGAAAGCTTTTTGTAAAAGCATTACCAAAAAACCTTCCTGATTTTATTTCCGTAGATATTTCTAATTTACACTTAAATGATAAGGTTACTATTCAAGATTTGTTAAATGATAATTATTCCTTTGTTCATCCAGAAAATATGGTTGTTTGTCAAGTTAAGATGTCTAGAGCTTCTCTATCACTCACAACTGGTGAAGAGGAGGATGAAGATGGGGAAGAAGTTGAGGAAGGTGTTGAAGGCAGTGAAGGTGGTGAAAAACCTGAAAATAAAGATGCAGGAGACAAACCTACTGATTCAGAGAATAAAGAGGGGTAAATACTTTATAGACACATAAATTATTCTTTAATTATTTAAGCTCAGAAAGCTTTTATATTTTTGAAATAGATTTTAAAATTTTGTTCTCAATTTTCAAATATTTTAAAAAAGGTTCAAAGCCCTCAAACAATAAGAAGTTTCTTATTGTTGGTCTTGGTAATATTGGTGAAGTTTATAAAAATACCCGCCATAATATTGGATTTGATATTTTAGAAGAGTTAGCTATAATTTTAAAAGGATCATTCAATTCATCTAAATATGGAAGCATCTTAAAATCAAAATATTCTGGTAATCAAATTGTATTACTAAAACCAAACACCTTTATGAATCTAAGTGGCAAAGCCGTTCTATATTGGTTAAAAAAAGAAAAAATTCAGATTAATAACTTAATCGTAATTGTTGATGATTTAAATATCAATTTTGGAGTATCTAGGCTCAAGCCGTCAGGTTCTCACGGAGGTCACAATGGATTAAAAGACATAGCAAATTCATTGAATACTTCAAATTTCACAAGACTAAGATTTGGTATTGGTAATAATTTTAAAAAGAATGACCAAATTAATTTTGTACTAAGTAGGTGGAGTAATGATGAATCTAGTAATCTTAGTACATTAATAGATAAAAATATTAAAATTATTTTTTCTGTTATAAAACATGGCTTAGACTTTACTATGAATAAATATAATTAAATGAAGGTAACAAAAGGCTTAAAAAATGCACTTTCAAATTATCAAAGTATTCTAACCTTAGGTACATTTGATGGTATTCACCAAGGACACAAAAAAATTGTTTCTAAATTAACTACTGAATCAAAAAAAAATAATCTCCGATCCATAATACTGACTTTTTTTCCTCACCCACGAAATGTTGTGGGTTCTGAAAAAGTTAAGTTAATAAGTACTATTGATGAAAAAATTGAAATATTTTCTAAGCTTGAAATTGATGAATTAATTATTCAAGATTTTAATAAGTCATTCTCTAATATGAGTGCTGAAGAATTTATTAAATTACTAGTTGACAATTTAAATCTGAAAAAAATTATAGTTGGGTACAATCACCGTTTTGGTAAAAATCGATTGGCAGACATTAATGTTCTTAGAGATTTTAGTTTAAAATATGATTTCGAAGTGGTAGAAATAAAAGCTTTTGAAGTTGAAAAAATTAAAATCAGCTCCACGAATATCAGAAATGCAATCAATGAAGGTAATATTGATGTTTGTAATAATTACTTAGGATATAGTTTTAATATAAATGGAATTGTTGTTAGAGGTAAATCAATTGGAAAATCCATTGGATTTCCAACTGCAAATATTAATATAACAGAGGAATATAAAATCATACCAAAGAATGGTGTTTATCTTGTTCTTTGCCTCTTTGAAAGAAATAAACACCATGGCATGATGAATATAGGATTCAACCCTACATTCGGTTCTAATAAAAAAACTATTGAGGTTAATATTTTTGATTTTAGTAAAGATTTATATGGAAAAAATATCAAAATTGAATTTTTGAAATTTATTAGAGACGAAATAAAGTTTGATAATGTTAAAATGTTAAAAACCCAACTTAATATTGATCGAGAAAATTGTATTAAACATATAAATTCAACTTAGAATAATTAATTTTGTTACTAATATGTTGCGAGTTAATTTTATAAAAGAAAACTTATCAAAAGTTATCGATAGTCTTAAAAAAAGAAATAAAGACTACTCATCTGATTTAAAAAAGATTATTGATTTAAATGAAAGTAGAAAAAAGCAACAAACAAAGTTAGATGCCCTACTGTCTGAGGTTAACAATTTATCTAAACAAATTGGTGAACTTTTTAAAAATGGTAAAGTCAATGAAGCTAGTGAATTAAAAAAAGAAGTTGAGAAAATTAAGCCTGAGATTAAACTGTTACAAAAATTACTAAATAGTAATAATAAAGATCTACAAGAATTAATATGTTCAATACCAAATATTCCAAATGAATTAGTTAAAAAAGGTTCAGATGAAAATGATAATGAAATTATTTTTGAAAGTACATTTAAATTAAATGATGAAAAACTTCTGGAGCATTGGGAGCTTTGTGAAAAATTTGATATTGTTGATTTTGAATTGGGGAATAAAGTCACAGGATCAGGATTTCCTGTATATAAAGGTAAAGGAGCAAGTTTACAAAGAGCATTAATAAATTATTTCCTGGATAAAAACATATCATCAGGTTATAAAGAGGTACAGCCTCCAGTCTTGGTTAATGAGGAATCTGCATTTGCAACTGGACAATTACCAGACAAAGAAGGTCAAATGTACCGCATAAATAACGATGATTTATACTTGATTCCTACCGCTGAAGTACCAATAACAAATTTTTATAGAAACAGTATAATTAATTCATCAGATTTACCAATTAAACTTACTGGTTACACACCTTGTTTTCGTCGAGAGGCTGGTAGTTATGGTAAAGATGTTAGAGGTCTGAATAGGTTACATCAGTTTGACAAGGTAGAAATTGTTAGAATTGAAAAACCAGAAAATTCATATAAAGTATTAGATGAAATGGTTGTACACGTAAAAAATATTCTTGAAGAATTAGAATTACCATTCAGAATAGTGAGATTGTGTGGTGGTGATTTAGGTTTTACTTCAGCGCTAACCTATGATTTTGAAGTGTATTCAAAAGCTCAAAAAAAGTGGCTTGAAGTAAGTTCAGTATCCAATTTTGAAACCTACCAATCAAACCGTTTGAAATTAAGAGTTAGAGTTAATGAGAAAGAAAAAGAACTTGCTCATACCCTCAATGGTAGTGCATTAGCCCTTCCAAGAATTGTTGCTGCGATTATTGAAAATAATTATTCAACAGAAGGGATCAAGATTCCAAAAATTTTACAAGAATACACAGGTTTTAAATTTATATCTTAGATATATATTTAAATTTGAATACTTTAAAACCTAAAAGAAAATTTGGTCAAAATTTTTTGACAGACCACAATATAGCTAAAGATATAGTTTCTTTCCTATCTGATGACAAAACAAAAACAATAATTGAAGTAGGACCTGGTAAGGGAATTTTATCAAAATTTCTCTTAAATATTACTAATAAAAGAATAAAACTTATAGAAATTGATGAAGAATGCATTGAATATTTAAAGAATGAGTTTTTCAATATTGAAAAACATTTAATTAATGATGACTTTCTCAATATTGATTTGAAAGCCTTTAAAGAACCTCTCTCAATTATTGGTAATTTTCCATATAACATATCATCACAAATATTATTTAAGTTGTATGAAAATAAAAGCATAGTTAATGAAATGGTAGGAATGTTCCAACTTGAAGTAGCTGAAAGAATATGTTCTAATCAAGGCTCAAAAAAATATGGAATTCTATCAGTCTTAATCCAAGCATTCTATGATGTCAAAATGATGAAAAAGATAAAACCAAAATCTTTTTTACCAATTCCTAATGTAGATTCTGCGGTAATTAAAATAACTAAGAAGAATAATAGTATAAACTGTGATGAAATACTGTTTAAGAAAATCGTAAAACAATCATTCGGACAAAGAAGAAAAACACTATGGAATAGCCTTAGGATATTTAACATAACTGAAAATAAAAAAGAAGACACTATCTTTGCAAAAAGGCCAGAACAATTGAGTGTTTCGGACTTTATTTATTTAACAAATTTAGTTGGCAATGAAAACATTTGAACTCTCAAAAGAAATTATCCAAGAAATTAGTCAACTTATCTCTGATAAAAAAAATAAGGAAATAAAGAAAAAGGTCAGGGAAATTCATTATGCTGACCTTGCTGAAATTATAAATGAGCTAAACTTTCAACAAAGCATTTACTTAATTAAGCTCATTGATAGCGATAAAACATCTGATGTATTGACCGAGCTTGATGAAGATGTTAGAGAGAAAATACTTGAAACATTATCTGAAAAGGAGATAGCTGGTGAAATCAAAGAACTTGACAGTGATGATGCAGCTGATATATTGTCTGAACTTTCTGATGAAAAACAAGAAAAGGTAATTTCCCTCATTAAAGATGAAAGTATTACTGAAAATATTAGAGAGCTTTTAAATTATGAAGAGGATTCAGCTGGTGGTTTAATGGCAAAAGAATTAATTAGTGTCAGTGAAAATTGGAGTGTCTTGACTTGTTTGAGAGAAATAAGAAAACAGGCAAAGGATATAACTAGGGTCCATTCAATATACGTTCTTAATAAAGAAAAAGTTTTAATTGGAAGAT
>CACLUN010000040.1 GCA_902610105.1 uncultured Bacteroidota bacterium | reverse complement strand
GCAACATCATGAATTGTAACTGGTCCTCCAATGTAATCCATTGATAAGACTCTATAATCTCTCATAGCATATTGACTACCACAATCATCATATTTGGGATTTTCCTCGATTATATCATGGGATGGATATACATATATTTTTCCATTAAAAACATGAGCAGATGGATCAGCTGTAAAAATTTCTGAAACCAGAGGCTCATTAATAAATTTTTTCTGCGAATTACTTAATATCGCAAAAAATAAAACTATATAAACAACTTTTTTCATTTTATTATAATTGGTTGGTTAGTAAAATCTCTCATTTTTTTTAGTTTTTCTGAATATTTCTTGATATAGAATTCATATTTGGAGTTTTTAGAAATATCAACAGATTGATTAACATCATTTTTCATATCAAATAACATGTAATCAGCTATTTTAACATCAGAATCATAAGTTGGTTTTTCATTTCCCTCTCTATCAGTGTAGAACTTATTGTAATTCAATATTTCGTGATATGAGAATTCATGATCTTGAACCACCTCTCTAAATTGATATCTGCTGTAAATCTCATTTTTAAATTGCTGATTTGGGTTATCAAGCAATGGAACCATACTTTTACCATGTATGTACTTTGGGGGCTCAATTCCAGCTATTTCGCACAATGTTGGGTAAATGTCAATATATTCAACTAGGGCCTCAGTTTTATAATCTTTTTTCCTTCCAGGAGATGATATTATTAATGGTACATGAATTGCTTCTTGAAATGTATGATGTTTACACCAAAAGCCGTGTTCACCAAGAAAAAAGCCATGATCACTCCAAAATATTATTGTTGTATTATCCCTCAGGCCTGTATCGTCTAATGCACTTAAAAGTTTTCCAATAAGACTATCAAGATAGCTAACAGTTGAATAATATGCTCTAATTAAATCTTTCTCCATCTTGGGGCTAACAGGCCCTTTCTGCGGAATATCTAAGTAAGCATTTCTAAGTTCAGTCCATTCATGCACTGCTCTCGCCGGTGCATTTTCAGGAATTGTTCTAAGATCAGAGAAAACAAGATCTTCGTCTCTGTAAAGATTTTTATATTTTGTTGGTTGAATAAAGGGTAGATGAGTTGAAATATACCCAACTGCCATAAAAAAAGGTTCCTTAGAATCTTTAAGTTTTTTTAAATTCTGAATTGCTGTTTTAGTAACCCGACCATCATTATATGCATAATCATCAACTTCTGCATACTCAAAAGGAGGTGTTTTAATCTGATTTTTATTTGTTGGGTGGTATTCATCTCTTTCTTTTATTTGAAGTAATGATTTTGGATTTTTATAATCCTTTTGATGCTGGAAGGGTCTAAAAAAATCCCAGTTCTCGATATTATCCTCGCCGTGATGATATATTTTACCAATTGAAAAGGTTTTGTAACCATTATTTTTAAAAATTTTAGCAAGATCAACTGCATCAGGCAAATCCTCATCTGCCCTGCTGTAATAACTTACAAATCGAGATTGACTTCCACGAACTCCCGTCAAAATACTGGCTCTACTTGCCCCACAAACTGCTATGTTAGTATAAGCTTGATTAAATTGTACTCCTTGACTAGCTAGTTTATCAATGTTAGGAGTCTTCATTTGTTGATGACCATAAGAGTTTGTCAAAGGTCTCATATCATCAACACCTATAAACAAGATGTTTTGTTTCTCTTTTTGGGAAAAGGAGTAGCTAAAAATTAGATAAAATGAAACTATTAAATATTTTATTCTCATAGTTAAGTATTTAAAAATAATTAAAAAAAAAGGAGGATATCTCCTCCTTTTTAAACTAATTTTTATTATAAATTATCGATTTCTAGCTTCATTAGCAGCTTTTAATAAATCAGAAGCTAACTTTTTACCAAATCTTTTTTCAAGTTTAGCTTTAATGTTAGTATAACCAATTCTATAAACAGCTTTTTTTTCGTCAGCGGATGATGCTCCACTTTCTTTTATATTATTAGCATTCTCTACAATTTGAGAAAGCTGAACTTTACTAAAAAAAGCAGCATCTTTTTTATTTAA
The DNA here is from genome assembly GCA_902610105.1 of uncultured Bacteroidota bacterium. The sequence continues at coordinate 4,321 of CACLUN010000040.1, read as the reverse complement.
ATCCATTTTTTCAATGACATAATCCGAAATCTTATCAGCATTTTTCTGTTGCCATTTTGTAGCTGTTTGTGAAAACATTATTAATGGAATAATTAAAAAAAAGGTTGATAAAAAGTTTTTCATTCTAATTAATTAATTCATTAGTGTTTATTTCACTAAGAGGAATTAAAAACTTCATAATTTCTGCCTCATTAGTTGAGAATTTTACTTCCCTATTTGCAACATATTTTTTTGCACCAACAGCAACCTTTTTTCCAAAAGAATTGTTGTGAGGTAAAATTGTGTTATTTAAGAAATATTGCATTCCCCTTCTTCTAACATGAAATGAATCCTGTCCCTCTCCAATTAATTCAAATTTATACTCTTCCATTATAGCATCTCTAAAAGAAGCTTGACCCTGAGTAAACTCAGCTCTGACTGGAACCCCAGCCCTATCAAGAACTGGTTTTAAGTATGACATTTCTTGTCCATTACCCAATTCATTAGAAATCTCAGCTAGCATCAGTAATAACTCTGCATATCTCATGTCAACTATATTCTGACTATTGAACTGGTTTTTATGAGTTCTATCTTTCTCAGTCCATTTAAATAAATAAGGATGAGAATTTCCAAATGAACTTCTCCAAGTTGCAGATGGATATGCTCTAACCCTGGCAGCTGGCCTATCAAATCTAAAGTAATCATACAGAAATGTAGCAGCATATCTTTTGTCAGGCATTGTATTAAGATTATTTGGATTATAACGCGTGTTACCACCGTAGGTTAAAAGGTGATTATCATGCTGAAATGCAGTTACTCTAAACCAACCAAAATGCATGCCTGCTTTATATTTCCATGGTGTAAAATTTCTTCCCATTTGAGAGTTGGTAGCATCTTGAGAAATTTGTAATTCAAAAATAGACTCATTGGAATTTTCACCTTCAACCGTGAATAAGCTTGCAAAATCATTAACAAGTGAATATTGACCATATGCTTTCATACCTTCATCGTATGCCATACTCCAATAGTCCATTGATCCGCCAGATGTTTGTAATCCTGTATTAGTTGCTATTGCCATATAAACTTTCGATAATAACATATTGGCAGCATATTGCTTTGGATATCCAATACCAGCATTACCATTCATTAGACTAGATGCTGTTTGTAAATCAGAGACAATTTGTGAGTAGATCTCTACCTCTGGCGATAATGCTTTGTTAGTGTTTCCTTGAGATGGAAGTTCTAACCATAATGGAAGATCTCCCCACAGTGTAGCTAATCTAAAATATGACCACGCTCTAACAAAATAAGCATGACCAGCAACATCATTAAATGCTACTTCATCCTGCGTTTGAGGGTCAGATACAGTTGCCACTGCAGCAATAGCACCATTGGCTCTTGCAATAGTTTGATACAAACCTTGCCATAAGAACTGAGCATCCATATGATATCCTGGTTTTAAGGAACATAATGTAGACATATCTCTTGTTGTTACTCTGTTCCCACCTTTTCCAGTATACATTAAACCTGAAAAAAGATTCTCAAGAAACAAACGTCTCTCCTGAGTGTTATACCCAGTTATTGACTGATATATTCCATCTCTTGCAGCCTCAGCACTTTGAACATCCTGATATAGTGTCTCATCTAAAAATGGAGGGGTTTCCTCTAGATCACAAGACATTGCAAACAAAACTGGAATTATTAATAAGTAGTTTAAGTATTTCATTTTATTTATTGATTTTAATTTTTTCATTTTTAAAAGGTTAAATTGACCCCTACAAGGACAGACTTTGAGTTTGGTTTATTATTCCAATCAACTCCTTGAACTAAGCCATCGTACATAAATGATGTAATTTCAGGATCGTACCCTGAATAATCAGTCCATGTGAATAAATTTGTTCCCGTAACATATACGTTCGCAGAATCAATGAAGTTATCAGGCTTAATAGGTATATCATAATTTAATGTTATATTTTTTAGCCTCAAATAACTACCGTCTTCTACAAACCTATCCATTGCAGCAGCAAATAAATTTGAAGAATAGCCTAATCTTGGATAAGTGCCGTCTGGATTGTCAGCAGACCATCTATCAGTCCAAGCTTCTTTGATGATATTTCTGTAAGTTCCTTCAGCATAACCAAATCTGTACATATTTCCATTAACAATATCGTTACCTTGAGTACCATTGAATAAAGCTCTCATTGAAAATCCTTTATATGACAAATTCACATTAAATCCGTATATATACTCAGGATTTGGATTACCAATGATTGTTCTATCAGCTAAATCAACCTGTCCATCTCCATTTAAATCCAATACTTTAATATCTCCGGGTTGGGACATTGAACCATTTATTCGATACATCTGATCACCAGATTTAAAAATACCGTCTGTTTTCCAACCATAGAAAAGAGCAGTTTCATATCCTTCTAAAAATATATTTAAAGGGAATTTTATACTGTTACCACGACTTGGTGTATTTCCTAAATATGAAGGAATTGGTAAATTACCATATGCACCTGATCCGTTATCCATTAAAACATCACCAGGAATTAGTCCTAAATTTTCAATTTTAGTTTTATTAAATGCAATATTACCTCCAACAGTAATATTTAAATCTCCCTGATCGATAACTGTTACATCCAATCCAAGTTCAACACCTTTATTTTCTAAAGTTCCCCTGTTAATTAACATGTTAGAGAAACCCGTTGAAGTTGGAATAGGCGTTTGCTGAAGAAGATCTTTTGTGTTCTTTTCGTACACATCAATAGTACCACTAATTTTTCCATTATTAAATCCAAAATCAACACCAACATTCAACTGCTCGGTAGTTTCCCAAGTCAAATCGGGGTTTGGAATATTACTTAGTACAATTGGAACTGTTGTTCCGTTAGTTGGAGTTCCATACAAACTAGATGATGCTCCATAATTAGGTAGTGTTCCATATGGACCAATACCGTGATTACCAATTTGACCCCATCCTGCCCTTAATTTAAGACTTGAAAATAAATCGAGGTTTTGAATGAATTTTTCAGAGCCTGCTCTCCAAGCAAAAGCAAATGATGGGAAGAACCCATATCTGTTATTTTCGGAAAACTTAGAAACGCCATCTCTTCTAAAACTTGCTGTCAAAACATATTTGTTTTTAAAAGTGTAATTGACTCTTCCGAGTAGTGAAAACATTTGTTGATCAGCAGCTCTCAATAACAATGGATTGGAAATAACTTGACCAAGAAATGGTTGATCTGTACCCAACTGCGCTGTAACAAAATCTTGAACCGCATAAGTACTACTTGATACATCTCTAACATCATAAGTAACCCCCAATGTTGCGTTTACCCTATGATTTCTATTAATGTTTCTGTTATACCTTAAAAAGTTATTCACTTGGTATGTGAGAGCATTTAATTTCATTTGTTGATATAATCCATTTGCATTAGCACCCTGCCAAGTTGTTAATCCGTAAAATCTACTACGATCTTTGTCTCTTAAATTCCCTCCTACTCTAAATTCATATTGTAATCCAGGGACATTAAATTTATACTTTACCGCAAGTGAGGCAATTACTCTGTTTTCCTTAGATTCATCTGTAAAATCGTCAATCCAAGCTATAGGATTTGACAAAACATTTCCATCAAAAAAATCACTGATATCATCAAGACCGTTTGCAATGATTGGGTTGTATGATACGGTTTGTTGAACAAAACTCTGATCACCACCAATTAAGTCACCACCTTCAGCAAAATCAGATTCACTGAAAAATGTAGATAGTCTAGCCTCAACTCTTAACTTTTCATTAATATCATAATTTAAGTTTAGTCTCAGGTCAGTTGTCTGAAAATTGGCATTTTCAATTAATCCATTCATATCATTGAAACCTGCAGAAAGGTAATAGTCACCATTATCAGAGGCACCAGAAAATGTAACTCCTAAATTAGAACTAATACCTTGCTCATAAATGTAATCTTGCCAATTATAAAGCTCATTAGGGGAGTTATCTACTACGTCAGAGGGTGTACCATCAGGATTTGTTAAAAATGAAAAAACATTATCCCCCTCAACTCTATACCTTGGGCTTTCTCCAGCTGCAGCTCTTGCTGCATTACTGTAATTTGCATATCCAACACCATCTAACATATCATAAGTCTTAGTTATATCTGTTACTGTTGATGTAAAATAAACATTAAATTTACCTTTACCATCCTCGACAGAACCAGATTTTGTAGTAATTAAAACAACTCCATTAGCACCTCTTGATCCGTAGATTGCTGTTGCAGAAGCATCTTTTAAAATCTCAATACTTTCTATATCTCTTGGGTTGATTCCATTTAAACCACTTTGA
>CACLUN010000039.1 GCA_902610105.1 uncultured Bacteroidota bacterium | reverse complement strand
TTTTTGTCTCAGAACCATCATTTAGATTTAAATCTAAAAAAATCATTTCAGGTTCAGCTAAGATGTATTTAAAATTAATTTTATCATTTCCGTTTACTTGAAAGGAATCCAGACTTACAAATGCTGAATCGCTAAGCTTTTTGATTATTATTTCCCCTTTTTTAAGTCCTTTAATCTGTAAATTGAGATCTAAACCTTCATTGTCAGTATTGCACCCCAAAAACAAAATTAAAATATATAACAGCCTTAACCTCATATTATAATACTTAAACTATTTGATAAGATCATAACTCCTTTTTATGAATTCCGTCAGGTCTTCTCCCTTTAATAAATTTTGAGATAATTTTGCTAGATCAAGCGATTGTTTAATTAAACGATCTCTCTTGTTTTTAGTTTTTGTATTAAAAATATCTGTTACCAACTTATTATTAGTGTTTACTACTAGATTATACATTTCTGGCATATTCCCGAACATATTATTACCGCCAGTATTTTGCATATCTTTCATCCTTCTCATAAATTCTGGTTGAGTAATTATAAATGGGAGTGAATCACTATCCGTTGATTCCAGTTGAATTGTGTATTTTTCTTTTGATATAACATCTTCTAGTTGTGACTTTAATTTTTCTTGTTCTTTATCACTTAGTTTTGATATACTCTTATTATCTTTTTTAATTAATTGTTCAATAGCATCGGAGTCAACTCTGGCAAATGATATATTTTGCTTTGAGGTTTCTAATTTTTGAATCAAATGACTAACAATTGGAGAATCAAGTAATAAAACTGTATACCCTTTTTTATTAGCAAGTTTTATATATGAGTCTTGTTCTTCAATATTTGAGGAGTACAAGATTATTGTTTTACCATCTTTATCAGTATGATCTTTTTTAATTTTTTTAATCAATTCTTCGTAAGTATAATAATTATTGTCAGTAGATGGATACAATGAGAAACTATCAGATTTTTCAAAAAATTTATCTTCACTAAGCATTCCATATTCAATAATAACTTTAATATCATTCCATTTTTCTTCAAACTTCATCCTATCCTTTTTGAATAGAGAATTTAATTTATCAGCTACTTTCCTTGTTATATAGTTTGAAATTTTTTTTACTGCAGAGTCAACCTGAAGGTAACTTCTCGATACGTTTAATGGTATATCAGGTGAGTCTATAACTCCTCTTAACAATGTCAGGAACTCTGGTACTATTCCCTCAACATTATCTGTAACAAAAACCTGATTTTGATAAAGCTGGATTTTATCTTTCTGAAGATTTATGTCATTTGTTATTTTGGGAAAATATAATATACCAGTTAAATTAAAAGGATAATCCACATTTAAATGTATATTAAATAGAGGATCCTCAAAATTCATAGGATATAAGTCTTTATAAAAAGATTTATAATCTCCCTCCTTTAAATCTTTTGGTTTTTTTGTCCATGCAGGTTCTGATATATTGATTATGTTGTCAATTTCCTCTTTAACTTCTTTTGCATTATCTCCCTCACCAACATTATTCGTAATCTCTTTAGTTCCAAATTTTATAGGGATTGGCATAAAACGATTATATTTCTTCAATAATCCACTAATTGTACTTTCCTCTAAAAAGCTTTTAGAATCTTTAGAAATATTTAATATTATTTCAGTTCCTCTAGTTTTTTTATCAGATTTCGATAATGAAAACTCTGGTGAACCGTCACATGACCAATGAATAGCAGGGGATGATTTTTTATATGATTTAGTAATAATTTCTACAGAATTTGAAACCATGAATGCAGAGTAAAATCCAAGTCCGAAATGACCAATTATTCCACTATCCTTAGCAGTATCTTTATATTTTTCAATAAACTCCTCAGCACCTGAGAAAGCAACCTCATTTATATATTTTTTTACTTCACTTTCAGTCATGCCAACTCCTTGGTCAATGATATGAATCTTCGAATTTTTTTTATCAATTTTAACTTCAATTATGGGATTGCCAAAACCTTCTTTGAACTCCCCAATATTCGAAAGATGTTTTAATTTTAGAGTTGCATCAGTAGCATTGGAAATTAATTCTCTTAGGAAAATTTCTTGATCACTGTAAAGAAACTTCTTTATTAATGGAAATATATTTTCAACTGAAACGTTTATTTTACCTTTTGCCATATTATTTTTTTTACAAATATATTTTCAAATCATATACCAAACAAAATATGATGACAAAATGACATTTTTAGTTAAATTGCATCAAACTAACAAAATGCCTAATTCTACAATTAAAGGTCTTGGCTTTTACGTGCCAGAAAACATAATTACTAATCACGATTTAACTAAAATCATGAACACCTCGGATGAATGGATCAAAGACCGAACTGGTATTAAAGAACGTAGATGGGTCAATGATGATAAGCTTTCAACCTCACTCATGGGCACTTATGCAGCTGAGAAGGCAATCAGTGATTCAGGATTGGATAAAAATGATATTGATTTTATAATTTTTTCAACTCTCAGTCCTGATTACTATTTCCCTGGATCAGGTGTATTGTTGCAAAAAAATCTAGGAATTAAAGAGGTTGGAGCTTTAGATGTTAGAAATCAATGCTCAGGTTTTATTTATGGATTGTCAATTGCAGACCAGTATATTAAATCTGGAATGTATAAAAATATTTTGGTTGTGGGTAGTGAAATTCATTCTGGCGGTCTTGATAAATCTTCCAGAGGAAGATCAGTCTCAGTGATATTTGGTGATGGTGCAGGTGCTGCACTAGTTTCTGCAACTGACTCAGATTCCTGTATTTTATCAACTCATTTACATTCTGAGGGAAAATTTGCAGAGGAGCTTGCTGTAATTAAACCCGCAACTACTTTTTGGATTGATAAGATTGTTAAAAATGATGATGATATAAGTTATTTTCCCTATATGAATGGAAACTTTGTTTTTAAAAATGCAGTAGTAAGGTTTGAGCAAGTAATTTTTGAAGCTTTGAATTATTCAAATTTAAAAACAGAAGATATTAACTTATTAATTACCCATCAGGCTAATTTGAGAATTAGCCAATACATTCAAAAAAGGTTGAATCTAACAGATTCACAAGTCTTTAATAATATAATGAAATATGGGAATACTACAGCTGCATCAATTCCAATTGCTCTGACTGAAGCCTATCAGTCTAATTTGATTAAAAAAGGTGATATAGTAGTTCTTGCTGCTTTTGGGAGTGGATTTACCTGGGGAAGCGCTCTAATTAGGTGGTAGTTTTTCTAATTATATACATTCCAATAAATGTTATTAATCCGTTTAAAGGAAGAAGCTCGTAACCGATTTTATAACCACCAATAAGTTCAGGTGGTAAGTAGAAAATTACTGTTATGATCAACACAGATATCATACAGACAATAATTGAAAGACTGTCGTATATTTTATATTCGGTCAGAATACCAAAAGCAAATAATCCAAGTAGAGGTCCATAGGTAAAACCAGCAATAATTAGTAAGCTGTCAATAACACTCGTACTCAAATAATTTTTATATACAACAATAACAACTATTAAAACTACACTCATAAAGATGTGTGTGTAGAATCTTAATTTTTTTTGAGTTGTCTCACTCTTTTTTTCAATATCCAAAAAATCTATACAAAATGATGTTGTCAAAGATGTTAATGCACTATCAGCGCTACTATATGCAGCAGCAATTAAACCAAGAAGAAATGTAATTGACAAAGTGATATCTAAACCTCCATTTAATGCGATTTGAGGAAATAATAAATCAGTATTTTCTCGTCCATTAAGTGTAGGCATCAGAACGTTATTATTTTCAGCAAATGTGAATAAGAGAGCTCCAAGTATTAAAAAAACAAATGTTACAGCAACCAAAATAAAGCTAAATACAACCATATTTTTTTGAGCATCATGCAATGTCTTACAGGTAAGGTTTTTTTGCATCATATCTTGATCAAGACCTGTCATACAAATTGTGATAAATACTCCGCCAAGAAATGATTTTATAAAATGATTTTTTTCAAGGAGACTATCGGTTACAAAAATTCTATTTTGCATGCTAAAATCATCAGATTTTAAATAATCAGAAAAAGTTAAATCTAAGCTATTAGTTATGAAATAAATTGATAGTATAACAGATAATATCATAAGGAAAGTTTGTAGCGTATCAGTCCACACAACAGTTTTTATACCACCTCTAAAAGTATATATCCATATCAGTAAAATTGATAAAATCACAGTTATTTCAAAGGGAACTCCCCAGGAATTAAAAACAAATTCCTGTAAAACTATTGCTACTAAGAACAGTCTAAATGCTGCTCCCAGAACTCTAGAAATAAAGAAAAAAAATGCTCCAGTCATATGCGAATTTCTTCCAAATCTGTCTCCTAAATATTCATAAATTGATGTAAGATTGTACTTATAGTATATTGGTAATAAAACAAAAGCTACTATGATGTATCCGAAAAGATATCCGATCACAACCTGAAAATATGTAAAATCAATTGAGCCTACATCACCAGGAACTGAAATGAAGGTAATACCAGATAAAGATGCTCCAACCATTCCAAATGCAACTATATACCACGGTGACTCTTTATTACCGGAAAAAAATGTCTTATTGTCACTTTTACCTTTAGTTAGTTGTGATACTAGGAAAAGAAGAGAAAAATATAATACTACTATTGTAATTATTAATGATTCTGACATTAATGTTAGATTAGTATAAATATAAGTTAATTCTACTAGTCTTATTATCTTATATTTACAATATGAATCTTTCATCAAAATTATTATCAAATGCTGTTGACGAAATTTCAAAATTGCCTGGAATCGGAAAAAGTACTGCTTTAAGATTAGCTCTCCACTTAGTAAATAAAGAAAAGGGTGATATTGATCTCCTAGTAAAATCCATTAATGAGCTGAAGGATAGTATTGTATTTTGTGAAAAATGTAAATCCATTTCTGACGAAAAAATTTGTGATATATGCCTTAGTATTAACAGAGATTCAAAAACCTTATGTATTGTTGAGGACATAAGAGATGTAATGGCTATAGAAAACACTGGTCAATTTAAAGGATTATACCATGTTCTTGGGGGAAAAATATCACCTGTTGATGGTATAGGCCCTAATCAATTAAATATTGATTCTTTAATTGAAAGAGTGGACAGTGAAGAAATTAATGAAATCATTTTTGCACTAAGTGCCACGATGGAAGGTGATACTACCAACTATTACATTTTTAGAAAAATAAATAAGGACGGGATAAGATTTAGCGCTATTGCTAGAGGTGTATCAATTGGAGATAATTTGGAGTATACTGATGAAATAACGTTGGGTAGAAGTATAATTAAGAGAATTCCGTTCGAACAATCATCATCATAGCATTATTTAGTATTTTTGTTTCCTTTAATTCAATATGAGCAAGTATAATTTAACATTACCTAAAATGGGTGAAAGTGTCGAGGAGGCCACAATTGTTAATTGGCTCAAGAATGTAGGTGATAATATAAAAATCGATGACTTTATTGTTGAGGTTGCAACTGACAAAGTTGACTCTGAAGTTCCAAGTGATGTTGAGGGAGTATTAATCGAAAAGTGTTTTGAAATTAATGACGTTGTTAAAGTTGGTGAAACCTTATGTATAATTGATTTAACAGAATCATCTAGTAAAAAAAATATAGAAACTATTCCTGGTATAGAAATGTTAGAAATTGAAGAAAAACCTTCATTAACAGAACTTAGCAAAGAAGATAGCAAAGAAGATAGCGAAGAAGTCAGGCAGGAATCAAAACACACATTTTTATCTCCACTCGTAAGAAGTATTATCGAAAAGGAAAAAATTACAGATCAACAATTAAATAAAATAAAAGGAACAGGAAAAGGTGGCAGATTAACAAAAAAAGATTTGTTACAATTTTTGGGTAAAAACGAAGACCAAGAACCTTTAATTGAATCAGAAAAAGGTTTTTATGATAACCCAACCAAAATTTTTAGTGATTCTGATACAATTAGAGAACTTTCACGATTTGAGAAAATGACATCTAAACATATGATTCACAGTAAAAATGAATCGGTACATGCCCAAATGTTTATTGAGGCTGATATTACAAATCTTTTTGAATGGAGAGAAAATCAAAAAGAAAAGTTTTTACAAAGAGAAAAATTTAAATTAACAATTACCTATCCTCTAGCAAAAATAGTATCACAGGCATTGAGGGAATTTCCATCATTAAATGCTGTATTATCCAATAACAAACTAATACTTAAAAAAGATATTAACATAGGAATTGCTACAGCTCTTGGAAATGGAAACTTGATAGTTCCTGTTATAAAGAATGCGGATCAACTTAGTCTACTTGGTATTTGCAAATCGGCTAACAGTTTAATTATAAATGCCAGAAATAATGACCTTAAGCCTGATGATGTTTCTGATGGTACTTTCACGATCACAAATATTGGGATTTTTGAAAGTTTTACTGGAACTGCAATTATTAATCAACCCCAACTTGGAATTATTGTATTTGGAGCTGTAAGAAAATTACCAAGAGTGATTGAAACTAATAAAGGTGATTTTATTGGA
>CACLUN010000038.1 GCA_902610105.1 uncultured Bacteroidota bacterium | reverse complement strand
GGTGAAACTCAGCATATATTTCTGCTTTAGAATCTTTCCAAGACCATTTAAAAAAAATCCCTGCAGCTTGGTTAGTCTGGGCTTCATAATTTTCATATCTATCATTTTTTCTAAATAAATTTTGAAAGGCTGGAAAATATGTAGGATTCCCAATCATCCAAGTATATTTACCTTCAACTAGAGCAGAATACATTTGAACCCAACGAATGATTCCAAATGAAAGACCATCAATCCATTTTGGAGAAAAAGAGAAAATAAATCCCTGTAGAAATCTCCAATCATCAGTTCTACCAATTTGATTTATTTTAGGGACATAAAGTTTTGTGCCTGCATGCTCAAAATCAGTTCTGGGTGGAGTAAATCCTGAGTTTTCTAGTCGACCAGTAATCACTTGCCATTCAAAATTTCCTATAAATGTTTTAACTGGCTTAATAGTATTAAAAGTGATATGTTTGAATCCCTGAGCATGATTACTCATCATAATACTATTTCTTAATGAGGGCCCCCACCATAAGTTTTCATTAGAAATTCCTATGGAGATATTCTTCCAATTTATCCTGACACTTGATTGACCAAAAGTTGTTTTGTTGTGATTGCTTATCCCAAATCTTTCAGGCATATCAATACGATTCCATAATTTATACCTTTTAGCCCAAATAATTGAATAATGGCCATCCCAAAAACCATCAAATTCTTTATTTTCACTAAAATGTTGTTCTGGCTTGAATTGAATTGTTAGAGGGCCAGTTTTAATAAATATTCCAGGTGAGATAATATGCTGATAACCCCTGTTAGGGATCATCGTGCCATTGTTTCTATTATATGGGTGATGAGAGTTATATTCAATAAAATAGTCGATTCCCAATGTTTTTATTTGAATGGTATTTGATTGATTTCTTAAAATGGTTTTGTATTGACTGCTTAAAAGTTCAGAAAATGAATTTAAGTTTAATGGTCTAACGTTTAAAGATAAGTCTGTATTGATTTCATTTGCTAAAACAGAATATCTGATGAGTTGATTATTAAAATCATTATTTAAGTTTATGTTCTGTCCTAATATTAAAATTGGAAAGAATAAAAAAATTAGATTTTTTAATTTCATTGATATTTAATGACTCTAATACTCAAATTATCCATCGACCAACTTTCGTCACATTTTTCTTGAGGAATTCCATCCTTGTCAATTGCATTGGGTTGATATAATTCATCATAAAATCTAAGAACTATCGCATCTCCATTGCTACGAAAACTCTTTTCAATTTTATAGAGCGTGGTTGGTCCTCCAAAAAAATTATTGGTACATATTTCTTTTAGATCTGTGATATAAGAACCACTTTTTGGATTGTTTTCAAAAGGGTAGGTTTCAGGGTAAGATTGTCTTAGACAATAATCAGACCAACATGGACTATTAGAAAAAGTAGTTACATATTTATCAAAAGCTGGATCTTTAAATAAATCCATTCCTGGTTTATATTCCATTATCCATTTATCAGCCTTATCATTGTCGGGAAAACCATTTAAATTACCATCCCACGAACCATGTATATATAAATCAAATGAAACGAAAACATATTCGTGTGCCCCAACATCATCCAAGTGAAGAGTAAATCCATCATTATTAAAATTACCTATAACTTTAGTTTGATTAAAAACAAACAAACCTCCACCATCAATTTTTGAAAGACTATCATTTTCAAAATCATTATAATAAATTTGCTCATCTCTTATAATTTCTGGGTAGGAACAAGAATTGATCATCAAAATGATAATAATGATTTGAAGTAAATTAGTTTTAAAGAGTTTAACCATAGTTATAAATTTATATTATGTAAATTTATGTTCTTTTTTATTCAATTCCTGTAAGGATAAGCTTTTAAAATAATTGAAAGTATTTTCAATACCTTTTTTTCTTGAAACTTTAGGTCGCCAATTTAAGATTTTCATTGCTTTAGCTATATCAGGTTTTCTCTGAAGGGGATCATTCATTGGAAGTGGGTTAAAAATAATTTTATTTTTTTTACCACCCATGGCTATAATTTCTTTAGCGAAATCAATTAAAGCGATTTCTTCAGGATTTCCTAAGTTCATTGGCTTGTTATAGTTTGAATGTAGTAATTTGTATATTCCCTCAACCATGTCATCGATATAACAAAAGGACCTTGTTTGAGAACCATCTCCAAATACTGTTAAGCTTTCTCCCCTTAAAACTTGACCCATGAATGCTGGAATCGCCCTGCCGTCATTCACCCTCATTCTTGATCCATATGTGTTGAATATTCGTGCGATTCTAATATCCAGCCTGTGATAGGTGTGATAAGCAGTAGTTAGTGCCTCTTGAAATCTTTTAGCTTCATCATAAACCCCTCTTGGACCAACGGGATCAACATTTCCACAATATTCTTCCTTTTGAGGATGCTCTAAAGGATCTCCATATACTTCTGATGTGGAAGCAATCAAAATACGCGCTTTATTCTTTAACGCTATTTTCAATATATTCTCAGTCCCTAAAGACCCTACTCTCAAAGTTTCTAGTGGAATTTGCAAATAGTCAATTGGACTGGCTGGAGAGGCAAAATGGAGGATATAATCTATTGAATCATTAATTTTAAAATCATGGGTGATATCAATTTCTCTAAATTCAAAATCAGAATTTGATGTTAAATGAGAAAGATTTTTTGGACTTCCAGTAATAAGGTTGTCTAAGCCTAGGACTTTATAGTTTTTTGAAAGAAAGTAATCACACAAATGTGATCCTAAAAAACCTGCAGCACCAGTAATTAAAACAGTTTTTTTCATTTGATAAATATCAAAGTAAAAATAAGTTTTTTTATTTTCACTAAAATCAAGTACTTTTATAACTTAATATATGTTAGATTCATTAATAACATCAAAAACTAGATTAAGGCTTTTAATAAAGTTTTTTTTAAATATTGCTAATAAGGGATATTTGAATGGTCTTGCAAATGAATTTGGAGAATCAACAAACTCTGTAAGAAAAGAATTAAATAATTTGTCTTCTGCAGGTTATTTAGAAAAGCATAGTGAAAATAATAAAGTTATTTACAAGGCAAATGCTTCACACCCTTTATTTAAAATCATTCAAAGAATAGTAAAAAAACATTTGGGTATCGAAGAGATTTTAGAAACTGTATTGAAACTAATTGGAGATGTAAAAAAAATTATGATTCTTGGTGATTATGCAGAAGGAATTGACAGTGGACATATTGAAATTTTAATTGTAGGAGATAAAATAAATAAGGATTTTTTAAAAGAAATTACTCCAAAAATTGAAAAAAAAATAAACAGAAAATTGAGTTTTTTTGTTTCAAATTCAACATTGAAACAAAAGACTTTAACTATTTTTGAAGCATAAATTATATATCTTAATTTTTAAGAAATTGTGATTTTCGTGGCGAAGCCGTAACTAAAATTAAGCAAATTATAAACAATGAAAAAAATTAAAGTAGGTGTAATTGGAAACGGATTTGTTGGAGAGGCAATTTCTTTTGCTTTTTCTTCAATCGCAGAAATGCATATATATGATACTGACCCATCCAGGAGTTTAAGTGATATTGATTCTGTACATAGTTGTGATTTTGTATTTGTTTGTGTACCAACACCAATGTTTCAGGACGGATCTCAAGATTTATCATACGTAGAGAGCGCCTTTGAAAAAGCTACCGACAAACCAGTGTATATACTAAAATCAACAGTCCTGCCTGGAACAACAGAAAAATTGTCTAAAAAATATCCAAGCTTTAAAATTATTTTTTCACCTGAATTTTTAACTGAAAGAAGTGCCAAATTGGATATGTTAACCCAATCCAGAATTATTTTAGGTGGGGAGTTTGGATTAACAGAAAAAGCAAAATTTTTATTTAATCAAAGGTTCAAAATTAAAAATGTAATCCAAACTGATTCAAAGACAGCTGAGTTAACTAAATATATGAATAACACTTTTTTTGCTACTAAAGTGAGTATTATGAATGAGTTTAAGCTTTTATCTGATAAAATTGGAGCTAATTGGGAAGATGCCTTAAGAGGATTTGTTTCAGATGGTAGAATAGGAGATAGTCATTTAAATGTTCCTGGGCATGATGGAAAGCTTGGCTATGGAGGAACCTGTTTTCCAAAAGATGTTAATGCCCTTTTATTTTTTTCAAAAAAACATGACATTGAATTGAATACCATTGAAGGTGGATGGAATACAAATCAAAATGTTAGACCTGAAAAAGACTGGGAAAAAAAGATAGGACGATCAGTGAGCTTTAAAAAACAAAAATAGTCTAAGTAAATATCTTTCTAGATTCAACAATTTATAATTTTTAAAAAAATTAATTATGACAAAAAAAATAAATGCAAATAAAAAAGTTTATGTTGCAATGAGTGCCGATATTTTACATATTGGACATTTAAATATTATAAAGATTGCTGCTGGTTATGGAGATTTGACCGTGGGAATATTGACCGACAAAGCTATAGCTTCTTATAAGCGTTTACCTTTCTTATCATACGATATAAGAAGTAAAACAGTTGAAAGTATTAAAGGCGTTAAAGCTGTAATTCCTCAGGAAACATTGGATTATACTCAAAATTTACTGAACTTAAAACCAGATATTGTTGTTCATGGAGATGATTGGAGATCTGGAGTTCAAGCAGAGGTAAGAAAAAAAGTAATTGAAACCATCAGTGATTGGGGAGGGGAACTTGTTGAACCTTCGTATACGTCTGGTATTTCGTCTACAATGATAAATTCATCATTGAAGGATGTTGGTACTACGCCTGCCATTCGATTGAAAAGATTGAGAAGATTAATTGATTCTAAAGCACTTGTTAGGATTTTAGAGTCTCACAGTGGTCTTACGGGTCTTATTATTGAAAACACTAAACATATTGATGCAAATGGAAAGATAGAAGAGTTTGATGGAATGTGGTCTAGTTCATTAACTGATTCAACATCAAAAGGAAAACCTGATATAGAACAAGTTGATTTAACAACAAGATTGCATGGAATAAATGATATGTTAGAATGTACAACAAAACCAATGATATATGATGGAGATACTGGTGGAAAACCTGAACATTTTCAATATACTGTTCGTACACTTGAGAGATTAGGAATTTCAGCTATTATTGTTGAAGATAAAACTGGATTAAAAAAGAATTCTCTTTTTGGGACTGCAGTACCTCAAACAAGAGATACTATTGAAGATTTTACGCATAAAATTCGCTCTGGAAAAAATGCTCAAATTACAGACGATTTCATGATAATTTCAAGGATTGAAAGTTTCATTTTAGGGGATACTCTTGAGGATGCTTTAACTAGGGCTGAAGCATATGTTAATGCTGGTACTGATGGAGTTATGATTCACAGTAAAGAGAAATCAGGTGAAGATATTAAATCATTTTGTTTGAAATTTAGAAAGAATAATAAAACAACACCAATAATTGTTGTACCGTCATCCTATAATCACATTAAAGAAGGTGAGTTGATAGAGTGGGGTGCAAACGTTGTAATATATGCTAATCACTTGCTAAGAGCTTCATTTCCATCAATGCAAAATGTAGCTAAGACAATTTTAATCAATAAAAGGACATCGGAACTAGACAATATTTGTATGTCAATAAAAGATATTTTAGAATTAATACCTGGAACAAAATAATATGATTAAACCAAAAAATTTTTATGATTCATTGACTCTAAATAAAGTAGATTTCTATACTGGTATACCAGACTCATTACTTAAGGATTTTTGTTCATATATTTCTGATAATACACCATCACACAAACATGTAATTACCGCAAATGAAGGAGGATCAGTAGCTCTTGCGATGGGTTACTATTTAGCAACAAAAAAAATCCCTTTAGTATATATGCAAAATTCTGGTTTTGGTAATACTATAAATCCTCTTTTATCTTTAGCTGACTCAAAAGTTTATGGTATACCAATGTTGCTAGTTATTGGTTGGAGAGGAGAACCAGGTTTAAAAGATGAACCACAACATTTGAAGCAAGGTGAAGTTAGTGAAACTTTATTGCAAACTTTAGGAATACCTTATATTATAATTTCTGATAAAACTAAAAATATTAATAACGTTGTTACATCTGCTATTAATAAAGCAGAAGAAAATAATGAGCCATACGCTATTTTAGTAAGAAAAGGAACCTTTGAACCTTATTCACTTAAATCAAAAATAAAAACGTCTTTTGATTTGAATAGAGAAGATGCAATTATAAAAACAACTGAGTTTTTATCTGATTCTGATATAATTGTAGCTACGACAGGTAAAACCTCAAGAGAGCTCTTTGAATACAGAGCAAAAAATAGTCAAGGGCATCACCGAGATTTTTTGACTGTAGGAGGTATGGGCCACGCGAGTCAGATAGCACTTGGTATTTCAATAGCACAACCAAAAAAAACAGTTTACTGTTTTGATGGAGATGGAGCAGCCTTAATGCACACAGGATCTTTAGGTATTATAGGCGATTTGGGTTTAGATAATTTTAAACACATTATTTTTAATAATGGTGCTCATGATTCAGTTGGAGGCCAACCAACGATTGGTTTTGATATTTGTTTCGGAGAAATTGCTCGTTCATTTAATTACAGAAAAGTTTTTAAAATTGAGAAACTAAAAGATTTTAATCGCATTTTTTCTAATTTTCAAAAGCACAAAGGACCTTGTTTATTGGAAATTTTAGTTAACAAAGGAGCGAGAAAAGATCTAGGAAGACCTACGGTTAGTCCAAAAGAAAATAAAATTGACTTTATGTCTTTTATAAAATAATATGAGTCAAATTGTTAAACTTGGATTTGGTATTTCAAAAGATCTTGAGTTATTTTTAAAAGAGTATAAACCTAAAAGCATTTTACTTGTCACAGGAAAAAATTCTTACTTAAAGTGTGGAGCAGAAAAAAAGTTAGAGCCAA
>CACLUN010000037.1 GCA_902610105.1 uncultured Bacteroidota bacterium | reverse complement strand
TCCGTATTCTTCCAATTCTTGTGCTAATTTTAGCAACAAAATTTGTCCTTGTTCCTTAAAAATTATTGATCTTCCTTTAAAAAAAACAAATGCCTTAAGTTTGGCACCATCCTCAAGAAACTTAATCGCATGTTTTTTCTTGAACTCATAATCATGAATATCTGTTTGTGGTCCAAATCTAATTTCTTTTACAATGACTTTTTGAGTTTTAGCTTTGAGAAATTTTTCTCTTTTTCTCTGATCGTACAGAAACTTTTTATAATCAAGTGCTTTACAAACTGGTGGCTTAGCATTTGGTGATATTTCAACTAGATCTGTATCTAAATTTTTTGCAATGGATAGCGCCTTTTCGATAGGGTAAATGCCTATTTCTACATTATCACCAACAAGCCTTACTTCTGATGATTTTATAAACTCATTTATATTGTGAGGGTTTTTTTTAATTACTCTCCCTTGACGTCTACCTCTTTTTCTTCTTAGTGCTGCTATGGTCTTAAATTTAGGTTAATTATTATATGATTCTTTTTCTTCTTTTTTTATAAAGTTAATCAATTCGTCAATATTCATTTCTCCTATTTCACCTCCACCCAAGGCACGTATTGAAATACTATTATTTTTTATTTCTTTATTTCCAATTATACCCATGTAAGGTACTTTACTTTGTTCACCGTCTCTAATTTTTTTAGCGACAGTTTCGTTTCTATTATCCAAGGTTGCACGAATTTCAGCTTTTTCAAGAAAACTTGAAACTTTTTCAGCATATTTTTCATGTTTTTCACCTACGCTTATAAGGACTATTTGATTTGAAGTTAACCATAATGGAAAAATTCCAGCAGTGTGTTCTATAAGAATTGCAACAAACCTTTCCAGGCTTCCAAATGGAGCCCTATGGATCATCACAGGTCGTTCATCTTTATTGTTTTTGTTTTTAAATGTTAAGTTAAATCTTTCAGGTAGATTATAATCAACTTGGATTGTTCCTAGTTGCCACTTCCTGTTGAGAGCATCTTTCACCATAAAATCTAACTTTGGACCGTAAAATGCTGCTTCCCCATACTCAATTATATAATTTAGTTTTTTTTCTTTTGTCGCTTTAATTATAGCTTCTTCAGAAAGTTTCCACATTTCATCAGAACCAATATATTTATCATTATTTTCTCTGTCTTTTAAAGAAATTTGAACCTCATATTTATCAAAACCTAGTGTTTTAAAAACATACAACACTAAATCAATAACTTTCTCAAATTCTTCAACTAGCTGTTCTTGTGCACAAAAAATATGTGCATCATCTTGGGTAAAACTTCGAACTCTTGTTAAACCGTGAAGTTCGCCACTTTGCTCATATCTATATACTGTTCCAAATTCGGCATATCGCTTCGGTAAGTCGCGGTAGCTCCATTGTTCAGATTTATAAATTTCACAGTGATGTGGACAGTTCATTGGTTTTAACAGAAACTCTTCACTTGAGCTGGGGGATTTAATAGGCATAAAACTACTTTCTCCATACTTTTGAAAATGACCAGACATTTCATAAAGTTTTTTATTACCTATGTGAGGACTTATAACCATTTCATAACCAGCTTTTTTTTGGGCTTTACTTAAAAAATCCTCTAATCTTTTTCTCAGTTCTGCACCTTTTGGTAACCAAAGCGGAAGTCCTAATCCAACTTGTTTTGAAAATGTAAATAATTTAAGTTTTTTGCCAATTATTCTGTGATCTCGTTTTTTTGCTTCCTCTAATAAATGTAAATATTCTGTCAAAAGTTTTTGTTTTGGAAAAGAAATTCCATAAATCCTAGTAAGTTGTTTATTTTCCTCATTTCCTCTCCAGTATGCTCCAGCAACATTAAGTAGTTTTACCGCTTTTATGTAGCCTGTTGATGGTATATGACCACCTCGGCAAAGATCTGAAAAGTCAGCATGATCACAAAAGGTAATTTTTTCATCATTAAGATCTTTAATCAGTTCTGTTTTATATTGATTATTATTTTTATTATAAAAATTTAATGCTTCCTCCTTTGAGGATTCTCTTAACGTAAACTTATGATCTTTTCTTGCTTCATCAATCATCATTTTCTCAATCTTTTCAAAATCATTTTCTGAAATAGATTCTTCACCTAGGTCAACATCATAATAGAAACCATTTTCTATAGCAGGACCTATTGTCAATTTGGAATTAGGATATAACTGAATTATTACCTGGGCAAATAAATGAGCTGAAGAATGCCAAAAAGCACTTTTTCCTTTTAAATCATCCCAAAAATGAAATTCAATTTTGCCATCTTCATTCAATTTAGTACCTGGTTCAACTTGTTTTCCATTGTATGAAGCACTAAGAAGCTTTTTTGAAAGCGAATTACTAATACTTTTAGCAATTTTAAAAGGTGTTATACCCTTATCGTAATCTTTTATTGCTCCATCTGGAAAAGAAACTTTTAGCATTTTTATTATAAATCTTTATCAAAAATATGGTTTATAATAGACTTTATTCCAGAAAACAACGTAAATATGGAAAGAATACAAACTATTAAACCAATAACCAAAACAAAATAATACCACTGGTGACCTATGTTACTAAAAGCTTGGTATAAAATTACTGGTCCAGTAAACATCAAAAATAGAGTGATTGCAAGTTTTTTAAATCCCGATGTTAATTTATTTTTTTTCAATTGATAAGTAACTATAAATCATTAATCCAATACCTATTAAAATAAAAGGTATACTTAGCCACTGTCCGGTAGATAAAATTCCTAATTGATCCTCAAGACCACCTTGACTTTCTTTAACGTATTCTACAATAAACCTAACTACAAATAAAAACATCAAGAAAAACCCAAAAAGAAAACCTTTTTTACTTTTTTGGTTTGTTTTATTATAAATAAAAACCAGTGTAATAAAGAGTATTATATAACCTAATGCTTCATAAAGCTGAGCAGGATGTCTGGGTAAAATCTCGCCTCTGTTTTGAAAGATAACTCCATAATCTGAGTTGGTAAAAACACCAACAATTTCGGAATTGAAAAAATTACCTATTCTAACCAGAGTTCCACCAAGAGCTACTGCAATTACCAGTCGATCAAAAATCCAGAGAACTGAATCATATTTATACTTAATTTTATATAGTACAATTGATGTTATAATTCCAATAGTTGCACCGTGACTAGATAAACCGCGGAAGCCAACAAATTCCCAATCAAATCCATTTATTTTAAATGGTAAAAAAATTTCTAGCAGATTATTTTGGAAATATTGCCAGTTGTAAAAAAAAACCTCACCTAATCTTGCACCTATTATAGTACCTAGCACCATATGTACTAAAAAAGGATCTAAAAGTTTTACATCTTTATTTTCTTTAATATAGATTTTTTTTAGGATCATATACCCAAACCAGAAAGCAAAAAGAAACATCAAACTGTACCAGTATACAGTAATAGGTCCAATGCTTATAAATTTTTCACTTAAATTATGTTCAAATATAATATCACTCATACCTTAGTTTGATTCAAATATATTAATAATGATTAAGGTACTGGATCATCTCCACTTTTTCCCCAAGGATGACATTTTGAAATTCTAATTATAGAATAGTATAGACCCTTAAAAAGACCATGTTTTTTTAAACTTTCTATAGCATAACTCGAGCATGTTGGATTGAACCTACAATTGGCACCTAAAGCAGGTGATATTATAGTTTGGTAAAGTTTAATTAGAAAAACAAAAGGGGAGATTATAATTTCCCTCATATTTTATCATTAATTTTTACTCCTAATTCAGTCAACTTATCTCTGATGTAATCAGATTTCTCATAATTCTTATTCAATCTTTCTTTCTCTCTTAGTTCCAGGATAAGTTCCAGAATTTCATCAAATTTTCCTTGAGATGAATATTCATAGTCGAGTCCTAGAATCTCCGAATAAAATACTTTGTAAAACCTTATTAATATTTTTTTATTTTTTGAATCAATTGATTTGGTTTTATTTTTTATTTCAGAGACTGTTTTATGTAAATCAAATAATTTGGCAATTAATTTCGGTGAATTAAAATCATCATTCAGTGCATCATAGCATTCATTAACCCATTCACTAGCATTAAAATCATTTTTTTTACTTTCATGTATTGTGCTAATCTCCTCTGATAACATTTTTATTTTTTCAAAACCTTTTTCAGCTGCAAGTAATGCATGATTAGAAATATCCAAAGTATTTCTGTAATGAGCTTGATACATGAAAAATTTTAAAGTCATTGGGCTAAACTTTTTTGAAAATTCTTTATTATCCCCATTAAAAATTTCATTAGGGAAAACTGAATTATCTAAAGATTTTGACATTTTTTTTCCATTAAGAGTAAGCATATTGGTATGAATCCAATAGTTTGCAGGATTATTACCATATACCGATTCAGATTGGGCAATTTCACAATCATGATGAGGAAATTTTAAGTCAATACCACCTCCGTGGATATCAAATTGTTTTCCTAAATACTTGTGACCCATAGCAGAACATTCAATATGCCATCCTGGAAACCCATCTCCCCAAGGTGAATTCCATTTCATGATATGTTTTTTTCCAGCTTTTTTCCAAAGAGCAAAATCTTGCGGATTCTTCTTTTCATCGGATCCTTTAAGTTGCCTAGATTCATTGATTAAATCATCTAAATCTCTATTACTTAATCTACCGTATTTATATTTTTCATTAAACTTTTTTATGTCAAAATAAACAGATCCATTTTTAACATACGCAAACCCATTCTCAACGATTTTTTCAATCATTTCAATTTGTTCAATGATGTGGCCAGTTGCAGTCGGCTCTATATTTGGATTTAATAGATTAAATTTTTGTAAAGTATCTCTAAAATCATTAGTATACTTTTGAACTATTTCCATTGGTTCTAATTTCTCTAAAGCAGCTCTTTTAGAGATTTTATCCTCTTGAGTATCATCTTCAAGATGTCCAACATCAGTTATATTTCTAATATATCTAACTTTATATCCTAAGTGTTTTAAATAACGGAAAATTAAATCAAAAGAAACGAAAGTTCTACAATTCCCTAAGTGAACAGTGTTATATACGGTTGGTCCACACACATACATACCAACCATTTTTTTGTTAATACTACTAAAAACTTCTTTTTGGGATGATAAGGAATTATATATTTTTAAATTTTTATTCGACGAAGACATCGTTAAAATTTTAACTTTCTTAACGAATATAATCTAAAAATTCCCTTTTTATTAGTTTATCTTTGAATTTTCCTCCAAATTCGCCTGTAACTGTACTGCAATCTATATGTCTTATTCCTCTGGAGTTAACACACATGTGTTTAGCATCAATAACACAAGCTACATCTTCAGTATTTAAAAATTCTTGTAGTTTTCTTACAATTTGAATATTCAATCTTTCTTGAACTTGTGGTCTTCTAGCATAATAATCGACAATTCTATTCATTTTTGAAAGACCGATTACATTTCCATTGGAGAAGTAAGCTACATGGGCTTTACCATAAATAGGTAGAAGATGATGTTCACAAGTTGAAAAGACAGTAATATTCTTTTCTACCAACATTTCTCCGTATTGATATTTATTATCAAATGTTGACGCCTTCGGAAGATTTTTTGGATTTAAGCCGCCAAAAAGTTCCTTTACATATGCTTTTGCAACTCTCAGAGGGGTGCCTTTCAAGCTGTCATCACTCATGTCCATTCCAAGGGTTTGAAGAATTTCATTTACATTTTTTTGAATGATGGAAATCTTTTCATCATCAGATATATCGAAAGCATCATCTCTTAGAGGTGTTTCAATGGAAAAATTTTTGTGATCGGAGTCGATTTTCTCTAATTCTTCAAGAAATTTATTGTATTTCATAGTTTTTTTAAGTTATGCAAAGATATAAAAGAATTTATTTAAAATATGATATTATATGAAAGGATAATATTTACTTTTTCATCGGCAATAGAGACTGAATCAGTCAATCCTGTATCAAACATTTGATAACTATAATTCAATTTTGAATTTACAATAGCAAAGTCAAGCGTTGAGGATCTAAAATTATAACCCAATCCAAATGATTT
This sequence comes from uncultured Bacteroidota bacterium, assembly GCA_902610105.1. Next base: position 934 of record CACLUN010000037.1, on the reverse strand, counting down.
AGCATTAAAGTAATTATCATCGACGTTATTGTATGGTGAGTTTAAAATTTTATACCCACCTCTTACACTGAAATTATTAATCTTTATTTCGGTTCCAATATTGTAATCCAAGATATTGGTTAAATTTTTTGAAATAGCATTATTCAGATCTGAATAAACTCCTTCAAATTGATGCTTAAAGGAAGATTTAGAATAATTTTTAGAAATTATATCGAGATTTAGTAAAATCATATTATTTATCACTGCACCTGCGCTAAAAGTAAATTTTGATGGTGATTTAAAATTATATTCATAAACATTTGTAACTCTTGGATCAACAATATCAGTGTATGAGATACCATTACTGTCAATTGAGCTTGTTTCAAGGTATTGATCTAAATTGTCATCAAATGCATAAAATGTAGGTGATTTATAAGACATGCCAAACCTGAATGAATCAACTTTATATATTACTCCTCCTTGAATTGAGATGCCATTCCCTACTGTTGATAAATAATTTCTGAAATCAATACGTGTAATTGCAGAGTCATCATCAAAGTTAGTTTCGGTAAGTCTATTTTCCTTTTCATATAATATGTCATGAAAATTGAGATTAATTCCCATATAAAAATTGCTTTTGTATTGCCATGATAAATTAAATGAGGCAACGTTATTGTAGCCTTCGGTAAATATTAAATTTTCTTGATCAAGTCCATTATTATATTTTGCTAAAGAATAATATGAGTTGGTGTCTGAATCATAATTTATGAGGTAGGATTGATAACCCAAAAAAGCTTGTTGTGCATAATAACCAATGTTATTTCCCAGCCATCTGTATACTCCACTTACACTTTCATTTGAACCAACACTGATATCACTTAAATTAATTCCCTGAGTGTTATTAAGAAAAAATTTATCAATTGAATTATTATTTCTTCCAGAGATTTTTATATCC
>CACLUN010000036.1 GCA_902610105.1 uncultured Bacteroidota bacterium | reverse complement strand
TGCTTCTGGAGATATGTGACCAACAACAAAACCATGAGTTCCACCAGAAAATCTACCGTCAGTAATTAAAGCTACATCATTTCCGAGACCTGCACCCATTATTGCTGAAGTTGGTTTTAGCATTTCAGGCATGCCCGGTCCACCTTTTGGTCCCTCATATCTAATTACAATTACATCACCTTTTAAAATTTGATTATTCTTGATTGCATTATTAGCATCATTTTCACTATTGAAAACTTTAGCCTTTCCTTTGAAAATCAATCCTTCTTTCCCAGTAATTTTAGCAACCGAGCCCTCTGGGGCTAAATTGCCATACAATATTCTAATATGCCCTGATGATTTAATAGGATTATTCAAAGGTCTTATTATGTCTTGATCAAATTTTAAAGTCTCAACTGTTTTTAAATTTTCTTCAATAGTCTTTCCTGTGACTGTCATGCAATCATAATGAAGCATATTATTCTCTAACATAAATTTCATTACTGCTGGAATACCACCAATATTATGCAAATCTTCCATTAGATATTTTCCACTTGGTTTTAAATTAGCTAAGAAGGGTGTTTCATCTGATATTTTTTGAAAATCATCGATCTTAAAATCAATATTTGCAGTTTTACAGATTGCTAGAATATGTAATACCGCATTTGTTGAGCCACCTAAAAGAGTTATTAAGCGAACAGCATTTTCAATTGATTTTTTATTTATTATATCACTAGGTTTTATATCTTTTCTTATAAGATTAATTATAGAATTTGAAATAATTTTTTTTTCATTTAATTTGTTTTTGCTTACAGCTGGGTTTGATGAGTTGTATGGAAGTGCCATACCCATTGCCTCAATTGCCGAAGACATTGTATTTGCTGTGTACATTCCACCGCATGCGCCAGGTCCAGGACATGCATTACTTATTATTTCATCGTAATCTTCATTAGATAATTTTCCTGAGACTTTTTCACCCCAAGCCTCAAAAGCCGAAACAATATCTAATTTTTTTCCCTTGTAACATCCTGCAGCTATAGTTCCACCATATACAAGAATAGATGGTCTATTTAATCTTATCATAGCCATTAATGCACCTGGCATATTTTTGTCACATCCAACAACACTAATTAGGGAATCGTATGACATACCATTTACAACAGATTCAATTGAATCTGCTATTATATCTCTTGATGGAAGCGAGTATTTCATACCATTAGTCCCCATTGAAATACCGTCACTTATCCCTATAGTATTAAATATCAAAGGAACAGCCTCATCCTTATTAATTTCATTTTTTATTTCAATTGAGAGTTCATTTAGGTGCATATTACATGGATTTCCCTCATACCCAGTACTTGCTATTCCAATAAAAGGTTTGTTAAAATCTTCTTTTTTTAGACCAATTGCATGAAGCATCGCTTGGGCTGCCGGCTGTGAACCTTTTTTAGTGATTACTTTGCTGTATTTATTTAGCTCCATTTTCTAAAAAAAAACTCCATATAAATGGAGTGAATTGTAAATATAGTGTTTATCATAATAAAAGCCGAAATTATCTTCTTATATTCGAAAATAATTAAAAAAATGACACCTAGTGACTTGTGTTTCAGTATTTATAAAAATCAAAAAAATTTCTTTGATTCAAAAAAATCAATTGATTTGACCTACAGGATAAAATCATTAAAAAAATTAAAAAAAACTATAGTCAAGTTTGAAGATAAAATTTTAGATGCTCTTAATCTTGATTTAGGTAAAGGTTATGCTGAATCATATATGTCTGAGATTTCAATTATCTACAATGAAATCAACTATGTTTTAAGAAATATTAAAAAATGGTCTCGCAGAAAAAAAGTATCGTCATCTCTTTTAAATTTTTTTTCATCTGACTACATTCAACCTAGTCCATATGGTGTAACATTAAATATTTCGCCTTGGAACTATCCATTTCAACTATCAATTTCACCAATTATTGGTGCAGTTTCTGCTGGTAATACAGTTGTCTTAAAACCTTCAGAACATTCCCCAAATACAACCTCTATTTTAGAAATTATTGTTAACCAAGCATTTTCGAGAGGTCATGTTGATGTTGTAACAGGAGGTCCAGGAACTGGAAAAAATCTTTTAGAATTGGATTGGAATTATATTTTTTTTACTGGCAGCACAGAAATAGGTAAAATAGTAGCATCTCAAGCGGCTAAAACATTAACACCAGTAACTCTTGAGTTAGGAGGTAATAATCCTTGTGTTGTAGATAAGGATGCCTCAATAAATATTGCTTCAAAAAGAATTGCATGGGGAAAATTTTTAAACTGTGGTCAAACTTGTATTGCCCCCAATTTTGTGGCAGTACATGAGAATGTAAAAAGTAAGTTTATTAAAAGTTTAACTAAAGAAATTATTTTAATTCATGGATCAGATCCAAAAAATAGTGATTTTTATTCAAGTATCATTAATTCAAATCATGTTGAGAGATTATCAAAACTTATAAAAGGTTATGATTTAATCCTCGGAGGTAAATATGAAAAAAAATTAAAGTATTTCGAACCAACAATTCTTGAAGTTCAATCAATAAAGGATAAGATTTTAAAAAATGAAATTTTTGGACCAATCCTTCCCATTATTTCATATAAAAATGATGAGGAATTGAACAATATATTAATAGAATATAAAAATCCTTTAGCCTTTTACATCTTTAGTAACAGACTTTCTTATGCAAAAAAAATTATTAACTACTATTCATTTGGAGGAGGGGCAATTAATGACATACTTGGACAAATTGTTAACAAAAAACTACCTTTTGGTGGTATTGGTTCATCAGGGATAGGAAAATATCACGGTTATGAGTCATTTAAGACTTTTAGTCATTTTAAACCCTACATAATTAAATCAAATATTTTTGATATACCATTTAAATATAAGATGAATCAAAAGGATTTTCTCTTTAGAATTCTAAAAAGATTATTAAAGCATGTCTCTATTTAATGAAAAAAGAGTTTGATAAAATAGTTCGAAAAAGAAGATCTGTCAGGAGATTTAAAAAAAACAGATATTAGTAGCAGTGATGTTAAAGATTCAATTCTTCACGCTTCATTGGCCCCAAATAGTAGTAATTTACAGTTGTGGGAATTTTATCATTTAACAACTAAAGAAATAATGAAGGATATTTCGAAGGCATGCTTTGATCAACCAGCTGCAAGTACTGCTAATCAATTTGTGATTATTGTTACAAGAAAAGATTTATGGAACAAGAGAAGAATTTTTAATATCAATACAATAAAGAATAAAAACATTAATTCAACTGATAAAAGTTTAAAAAACAGAAATTTAGCTATAAAGTATTATAAATATATTATTCCAACCATTTATAAAGAATTATTTGGGTTACTTGGATACTTTAGATATGTAAATGCTATGATTATTGGATTATTTAGACCGATTTACAGGCAAGTAACCAATTCTGACATGCGTGTTGTGGCACATAAAAGTAGTGCGTTAGCAGCTCAAAACTTTATGCTGAGTATGACATCTAAAGGATACGACACTTGCCCAATGGAGGGGTTTGATTCATTAAGGGTAAAAAGAATTTTATCTCTACCCTATTCCTCAGAAATTAATATGGTAATAAGTTGTGGAATAAGGGATAATAATGGAGTTTACGGAAAACAAATTAGAGTCCCTTTTGATGATGTTTACTTTAAGAGGTAAAGTTTATTTATAGTTTTTGTTAAAGTTTTCCAATCCTTCTGAGAGCCAACTTTTATATGTTTCAGTATCTGTATACTGAATTGGTTTGTTTAGAACTTCTAAAGTTGGGGATAACAAAACATAATAAGGTTGTGAATTATTTTTAAAATTGATTGTTTGAAAGGCAGACCACTTCTCTCCTACTTTTTCTAAAGCTTTTTCATTTCCGTTCTTGTCCTTAAGGATTATGATTTGATCTTGATTCAAATCTGATCGATCATCAACATATAATGAAATTAAGACAAATTCATTGTTAATTATATCATAAACTTTCGGTTCTGACCAGGTATTTTCCTCAACTCGTCTACAGTTCGCACATGCCCAGCCTGTAAAGTCTAAAAGGATAGGTTTATTGTTTTTTATTGATAGTGACTTACCATCTTCAAAATCTTTTATACAGTTTAATGAAAGAGGACATTCATTATCATCTTGATATACTGAATAAAATTCAGGCGGGAGAAGTCCACTTAATAATGAGAGACTTGTATTTTTAGAGAAAAGTGATGTCGCCATATAAAGTCCAATTATAATAAAAAAAGAAGAGGATAGTATGTATGAAGCTTTCTTTGAAGTTCTTAACAAGTAGAAACCGCACATAAGAAATAGTAAAACCCATATTCCAATAAATATTTCTCTTTTTAAAATACCCCACTCAAGAATAAGATCAACATTAGATAAAAACTTAAATGCCAAAGCTAATTCAATAAAACCTAAAATAACTTTGATTGAATTGGTCCATGAACCCGATTTAGGAAGTTTATTGATAACATTTGGAAAAAATGCTAATAAAGTAAATGGAACAGCGAGGGCAACTCCAAAGCCTAACATGCCATATGTTAAATCAATAGCTCCTCCATCTGATGTTAAAGTGCCAACCAATAAGGTGCCTAGAATTGGTCCAGTACAAGAAAATGAAACTAAACATAGTGTGAGTGACATAAAAAAGGTTGAAATTAAGCCTTTATATAGATTTGATTTTGAGTCGACGGTATTAGACCAAGAACTTGGAAGAGTAATATCAAAAAGTCCAAATAAAGAGAGTGCAAATGCAACAAATATTGCAAAGAAAATAAAATTTAGTATAGGACTTGTTGATATTTGATTTAAGATTTCGGGATTAATACTCTCCAGAAAATAAAATGGAATGCTCAAGGAAGCATAAATAAGTATGATAAAAAATCCGTATGAACTTGAATATAGTTTTGCTTTTTCATTTTTTGTTGAAAAAAAGGATACAGTAAGTGGTATCATTGGAAAAACACATGGTGTCAATAGAGCTAAAAATCCACCTAATAAACCTAATATTAAAATATTAATTCTTCTTGAAAAATTATTTGAGATTTCATTCTCATATTCTGTTATTAAAAGTTCAGAATTTTTTAGATCTAAATTCAAAGAGCTTGAAACCGTCGAGTAATCAAAAGAATTTGTATTTCTTATTTGTTTATTTGAAAGACTATACTCAAGTTTTACATCTTGAAAAATACACACTCGATCATCACAAACCTGATAATACAAGTTTTGAACTAAGATATCATCTTTATTGTTACCTTTTATAACAACTTCCTGACTGAAAATAACTTCATTGATGAAATATGATTGATCCATTTGGAATATAGGATCATATTTGGTGATTGGTTTTGGTTCAGAAACAATTGAAAAAGAGTCAAAAATAGATTCATCCTCAAAAACAAATTCAGTAGGTAAAGCTCCACCATCTTCAAGATTTTGAGAATATAGTCTCCAATTATCTTGAATTTTGGCAATGGTAGATAATATATATGAATTATCAGACTTTTTTTCAACAGATGTAGACCATTTTATTGGTTCCTGTGAGAAACAAAAAAGAGGAAGTAGAAAAAATAATATTTTTAGATTGATATTTTTAAACATTGTCCTTTTGTTTTTAGCAATCTTCTATCAACTCTCATACCAATGATCCATAAGACTTGATTTTTCGAATCAGTTAAAAGCCATTTATTCTGTTTTTCAAAAATCGATAATTTTTCATCTTTAAAAAACTTACTTACCTTTTTTTTTCCATTCATTCCATATGGGTAAAAAACGTCACCTTTTTGAAATTTCCTTAACTTCAAGGGTGTTGAAACTTTTTCGTCTATACAAATCATATTTTTGGAATGCTGTATTGAGGATTTACATTCTTCCAATTTAATCTGAAATGGATACTGATTTTTACCTAAACCGAGGCTATATTCTTTTAAATTATTATGACAAATTTTTTTTATCAATATTTTATTTCTGTCTGAAAGAATTTCATGTGATTTAGAAGTGATTTTTTTACCAGTTTCTGCGACTAATATTTTTAAAATCTCAGAATTTTTAAAAAAACCATACTTTCTAAAGGCAATAAATTCTACAGATTTTAAATTACAATTCTTCCAATTAGATTTTTTTGATTCTATTATTCCATCATTTCCTTTAGTAAAATATTCTCCATTAATGATTTCTAAATATTTATCAGTATTAACTTTTACTTTATTAGATTCATTTATTAGCCTTGTAAAATTTGTCCTGTAGGATGGATCAGCTGATTTGATTTTAGGTATTATAATATTTCTTATTTTATTTCTTAAATATTTATTTTCAGAGTTTGATTTATCATCTCTCCATTTTAATTTATTATTCCTTGCATAATTTACAATATCATCCTTAGTGAATATTAATAGTGGTCTAACTATGTTATTGTTAATTTGTTTAATTCCTGTTAAAGGGTTTAGCTTTTTCCCCCTGTATATATTAATTAAGATTGTCTCGATATTATCATCTAAATGATGAGCAGTCAAAATGTGAGTAAAATTATGTTTTATGCTTAAAAAAGTGAAAAAATCATATCTGAATTCTCTTGCCTCTTTTTGAATAGATTTTGAATTTGATAAATTAAATGATTTTGAGAAGAATTTTATTTTATTTTTTTTACTATATGTTTCTACAAAAGACTCATCTTTATTGCTGTCAATGCCTCGTAACATGTAATTAACATGAGCTATTGAAAAATTAAGTCTTGATTTTAGCAAAAGATTACATAAAACCATACTATCAACTCCACCACTTACAGCGGCAATAACATTGTGGTTTTGAGGAATAATTCTTTTAATATTCGTATGAAATTTTTTAATCATTTTTCAAAGTTACTATTTTAGTGATTGGATCATGGGTTCGGCTTTCACTAAACATTCTTCATATTCTTTCTCAGCAATTGATTTATTTGTAATTGCACTTCCTACACTAACGGAAAGCATTTTATCGCTAATACTATATACAATTGATCTAATTACAACATTAAAGTCAAAGTCCATTTCTGGATTAATGTATCCAATTGAACCACTGTAAATACCCCTTCTTATTGATTCAAATTCATCAATTATATTCATTGACTCAATCTTTGGAGCACCTGTCATACTTCCCATAGGAAATGTTCCTTCTAATATCTGCGATAATTTTAATTTTGGACTTACTTTTGCTTCAACTGTAGAGATTAACTGATGAACTCTTTTAAAAGTTTTTAAAGTATTTAAATCCTTAACTTTTACTGAACCTTTTTTTGCAATTCGTGATAAATCATTCCTGACTAAATCAACAATCATATGATTTTCAGAAAGTTCTTTCGGGT
>CACLUN010000035.1 GCA_902610105.1 uncultured Bacteroidota bacterium | reverse complement strand
ATCATCAACAGCATCACTAGAAATATACATTTTAGACAGTGAAGAAAGACCTACCTCTATTAATGCATCTATGCTTGCAAACCTAATCAGAGAAAAGACTGGAGAAATAATTGGTGCAGAAAGGTTCATCTTAAATGATGCTGCAAACTTTGGTGGCAGTCCAGTTTCTATTTCGCTTATCAGTGAGACAAATAATCTTAATGAATTAAAAAAAGCAAAAGATGAATTAATTACTAGAATGAGAAACAACCCCTTATTGACCGATATCTCAAACAATGATCCTGAAGGAATTAAAGAAATTCAAGTAAAACTTAAAGAAAATGCATATTTATCAGGACTAGATTTTTCAAAAGTTATGTACCAAATTAGGTCTGCTTTTTTTGGAATTGAAGCACAAAGATTTCAAAGAGGTGATGATGAAATAAGAGTTTGGGTTAGATATGATAAAAATACCAGGTCTTATGTTAATAATATGGAGCAAATGAAAATACTAACTCCTTCAGGAGCTAGAGTTCCGTTGAGTGAAATTGCAACTTATGAAGTTAAAAGAGGTGATGTTTCAATAAATCATTTGGATGGAAAAAGAGAAATTCAAATCAATGCTAATTTGATTGATCCAAATTTGAGTGCAGCTGACATTGTTTTTAATCTACAAAATAATGTTATCCCAGAAATTCAAAAACAATATCCTTCAATTTCAGCTTCATTTGAAGGTCAATATAGAGAAGCAAATAAAACTATACAATCCGCATACACCGTTTTTCCATTAGCACTATTTCTAATATTTGCAACAATAGGATTTACTTTTAGGACATACAGTCAGCCTTTTTTACTATTACTTCTCATCCCGTTTAGCCTAACAACAGTTGCTTGGGGACATCTTTTACATGGATTTCCTGTTAATGTAATCTCATTACTAGGTATCATTGCTTTGATTGGTATTCTGGTGAATGATGGTTTAGTTTTAATTTCTAAGTTCAACTCTAACTTAAAAGATGGAATGTCATTTGATGATGCAATTTTTAAAGCTGGGCTCGCAAGATTTAGAGCAATTTTTCTAACATCTATTACTACAATGGCTGGTTTGGCTCCAATCATTTTGGAAAAAAGTTTTCAAGCACAACTGCTAAAACCAATGGCTATATCAATTGCTTATGGAATTGGATATGCCACTTTCCTAACTTTGATTCTTTTACCAATATTAATTTCAATAACTAATTCATTCAAAGTAAATGGAATTTGGTTAGTTAGTGGTAAGATCGTAGAGAAAAGAGATGTTGAATCACCGGTCGTTGAACTTAACGTTAAAAGATGAAAGAAATATTTAATTTTTTTTTAATAGTAACTATTTCAATTTTTAATTGTAATTCTCAAGAAAATCTGAGTATTGATGATGCTATAAAAATTACATTGGAAAGTAACTTAGATATTAAGGTTGAAGAAAATAATTTAGAGATAACCAAAAATAATTCTTCATTGTTGAATAGTGACTACTTACCAATAATTAATGCTCAATCTACGTTTTCAAATAGTAACGGAGATGTACTAGTGACAACCCCTGATGGATTCTCAGGTGAAATAGAAAATACATTTAGCGAAGAAAATTCAGCAAGTTTAAATATTTTATACTATCTGATTGATGGAAAGGGAAGAAAATATAATTTCAAAAAATCAAAAGAACTTTCTAATAAAACTGAACTCGAAGTAATTGAAGTAATTGAAAATACACTTTTGCAACTATACACGGTGTATTATGAGGTTTGCCGTCTGAACGAAGAAAAAGAGATTATAAAAACATCTTTAGAAATTTCAAAGTCTAGACTTTTACGAAAAGAAATTCAATTTGAATTTGGTCAAACAACAAAACTTGAAATTTTAAATGCTGAAGTTGATGTTAATAGTGATAGTATTCGATATTTAAATTCAGTAAAAAACTTATCAAATGCCAAAAGAGATTTAAATCTTATTATGAATGTAAACTTGGATAAGAATTACTCATTAGAAAGAAATATAAATTATAATAGTGAAGAAAAGATTTTAAATTTCTATAATAGTGCAGCTGAAAATAATAACAGACTCAAAATTTATAATAAATCTTTATTGATATCTAATCTAGAACTAAAAGCTTTAAAAGCAACATATTTACCTGCAATTCAATTAAGGGGTTCCTACGGTTGGAATGAAAACATAAACGATATTCCACGCAACCCGTTTAATGTGTTTACACAAAAAGGGATTTCTGCAGGCATTAATATTTCATTACCTATTTTCAATAGTGGAAAAAGAATTATAGCTAATAAAAATGCTAAAATTCAAATTGAGAACTCGAAAATTGAAAAGGATAAAGCATATTTAATGTTTGAAAAGGAGTTAAATAATTCATACGATACTTTTATAAATAATCTGTTTATTTTAGAGGTCCAAGAAAAAAGCTTAGAAACAAGTAATAATAATTTTTTAAGGAATTTAGAAAAATATGAAATAGGTATTGTCCCCTCAATTGAGTTTAGAAATGCTCAGATTAATTTACTTAATGCTCAGTTATCAAGAAATACCGCAAGATATGAAGCAAAGATATCTGAGCTTTATTTTTTGAAATTATCTGGAAGAATTATTGATAACTCATTTTAATATAAAAATATTAAACTACTCTGAGTTCAAATTGTTTAAGTATGTTCCAAGAGAATCTTTAAATTCGATTCCATCCTGCATCCTATTTTTTGTTAACTTTTTAAATGTAGATAGACCCCACAGTAGTACCTCCTTCATAAAATAAATATCTTTATTGTTTATATTTTTACAATACTTTTTAATTAGTATATCAACAGGCTTAACCCCATCCAAGGTATTTTTATATTCCTTATCCGTAAATTCATCACCAATAAATAACTCGTTATTATTTTCAATAAACCAGCTTAATATACCATCATAAGGTGTCACTTCATTTGGCTTTTGAAGTTTACTAATTTCAGGAAAAAATTTAAGAAAAATAGTTTTAACTCCATCGTTAATTAAATTAAACGATATTTGATCAGCCCCCTGCTCTTCACCTTCATAGACAAGCTCAATTTTTCCATTTATTGCAGGAATAATGCCAGTAAAATCAGAAAGTCTTACGAAACTTTCTTTCTCACCATTAATGAGCATTCTTCTTTTGGCAGTGCTAATCAAATTTTCAAAAGCAGTAATACTCATTCTAGCGCTGACTCCACTTTTAAAATCTACATATTCACTTCTTCTTGCTGCAAAATTTATTTCCTCAACTAAATCACTGGCAAGTTCTGGAACATGTATGTTTGAACATTTAACATCTGATTCTTGACTAGTAATTTTCTTGGCAATGCTTAAAGTATGAGGATAGTGAGTTATAATTTGAGAACCAATTCTATCCTTAAGCGGAGTTACTATACTTCCACGATTTGTATAGTCTTCTGGGTTTGCGGTAAATACAAATTGTAAGTCAAGGGGGATTCTCAACTTAAATCCTCTAATCTGAATTTCTTTTTCCTCTAAAATTGAAAATAAACTAACTTGAATTCTTGCTTGTAAGTCTGGTAGTTCATTTATGACAAAAATACATCTGTTAGCTCTAGGTATCATTCCAAAATGAATCACTCTTTCATCAGCATAGGAAAGCTTAAGACTTGCAGCCTTAATTGGATCAACATCTCCAATTAAATCCGATACTGTAACATCTGGTGTTGCAAGTTTTTCAAAAAATCTTTCATCTCTGTGCATCCAATCAATTTCAGTACCATAACCTTTTTCTTTTACAATATTTTTTCCAAATGATGAAATTGGATTAAGCGGATCATCATTAATTTCAGATCCTTTGATAACCGGAATCCATTCATCTAGTAAATTTACCATCATTCTAGCCAGACGGGTCTTAGCTTGGCCTCTAAGTCCTAAGAAATTAATATTATGGCCAGATAAAATAGCTCTTTCTAAATCCGGAATTACTGTATTTTCATAACCGTATATGTTGGGAAATGTTGGTTTTCCAGACTTTATAAGTTCTGAAAGGTTTTTGCTGAGCTCATCCTTTATAGATAATGCAACATATCCATATGACTTTAGTTCTTTTAAATTATTAATATTGGGTTTTTTCATCATATTTTTCTTTTTCTATTACTTTCATAGTCTTCAAAAATCATTTCTCCTAAATTATCGAGACCAGTATAAAATGCTTTTCCTCCATTTGTCTTTGCAAATTCCCTTACAAAATGTTGTAAATAAGGGTCACGAGCTATCATAAAAGTTGTAATAGGAATTTTTAATTTTTTGGCCTGTCTGGCCATTGTGTAACACTTATTTGTAATTTTTGAGTCTAAACCTGAGCTGTTTTTATAATAACTACCATCGCGGAGTTTCAAACAACTTGGCTTTCCGTCCGTTATCATCAATATTTGTTTATTGTTATTTTTTTTTCTCTTTAAAATATCCATGGCTAACTGTAAACCAGCAACTGTATTGGTATGATAAGGACCAACCTTAAGATAGGGTAACTGTTTGAGAGGTATAATCTTGGCATCATTTCCAAAGACCAAAATATCAAGTGTATCTTTGGGATATCTAGTTATAATTAATTCTGCTAAGGCCATAGCAACTTTTTTAGCAGGTGTAATTCTATCCTCACCATATAAAATCATGCTATGACTAATATCGATCATGAGAACTGTACTCATTTGTGAATTGTGAGTTGAGTTTTTAACTACGATGTCGTCAGAAATTAAATCTAATTCATCAGACCCAGTTCTAGTGTACATATTTTTTAAACTTTCACTAATAATTATATTATCGACCCTATCACCGTATTGGTAGTTTTTAAAATCATTACTATCATCATCATCAAAACCTGAATATTTAGATTTATGATTTCCTGACCTTGACTTCTTGATTTGCCCAAATATTTTTTTTAGAGCAAATTTTCTGAGAGCTTTCTCCATCTTTGCTGAAATTTTATTAAAAGTTTTGTCGCCTTCAGAGCTTATTTCAGCTTTTATATATCCTCTATTTAATAAATCCTCAATGAAATCTTCAATTGTATAATTTTCGTCAGTTAAAACATATTCTTTATCCAATTGTTTTAACCAATCGATAGCTTCATCAAAATCACCAGATGTGTAGGTTATTAATTCTTTGAAAATTTCAAATAATTTTTCAAAGGGAGTAATATTTTCTTTCTTAAAAACGCTAAATGACCAACCTTTAATTGGAATTGACCCAAAAATTTTCATTAATAAATCTTAAACAAATTAAATGCCAAATATGAAAAAAAAAGCGCCAACTGGCGCTTTTCAATATCAATAAATTTATTGGACCGGGTCTGGTGCTACAGCCATTATTAGTCCAGTTGCATCACCATAATCTCCAGCATTAATAATTTTACCATCTTCATTAAATGTAAAATAATGGTACATTGAAATTTCAAAATCTTTTCCACTGGCAGTATTAGTTCCAGTCCAAGTTCCATAAGTTCTTACGCTACCGTTGAGTAACCCAGAGTCAGGATCTACACCTGGTAAATAGTTCTGTGCTGTGTATGTTATGTTTTCCATAGCATCATGCCAACCTTTAGAATATTCCATAGCTTGTTCTTTATTCATAAGGTCTGTACCATAAAAGCATCCTTGCCATTCTACATCATCAGAGAGTAGAGCAGCAGTTGCATCAAAGTCTTCAGTTACAAAAGTTGCAAAATAATTTTTTGCTAATTCAACGTTTTTTTCAAAGTCTGGATTTTGTTGAGGAGCAGAGCAAGAAGCTAGTAAAAAAACTAGCATAACAAATAATTTTTTCATTGTATTAAATTTTAAATTCAAATCTACAAATATTTTAACATTTAAACAGTGGGTGATACTGGATTCGAACCAGTGACCCCTACCCTGTCAAGGTAGTGCTCTGAACCAACTGAGCTAATCACCCAAAGGATAACGAAATTAAAAAATTATATTAATTCTGCAATCATACATCTTACACTTCCACCACCACATCTCTGTATTGTTGGGATAGGAATTACAATAATTTTTGATTTTGTAGATAAAATATCTTTTTGATTCTCGGTTAAAGATAAATAAGCGCTTTTACTTATGACAATAATTTTATTTTGTTCATCCCCTAACTGAATTATATTTCCTAAAAAATATTCCACTTGTGGTAAACTAATTTCAACAATATTTTTACCACTTTTCTCTAATGATTTTTTTACCAATTTTCTTTCGTTAATATCTTTTATTGATTCAAAACAAATTAATACAAAATCATCTCCCATACTCATCATGACGTTTGTATGATAAATTACACCATCATTTGAGTCATATGATGAAAAAATAATTGGTTTATATCCAATATCTTGACAAAAAATATTAAATAGTTGTTGACTTGATCTTTTAGACTTTGAACAGTAAGCTACTTTATTTATTCTATCTAAAACAACACTTCCCGTTCCCTCCAAAAATATATTTTTATTTTCATATTTAGAATAATCCTTTCTCAAACTATACTTAAGTCCCATGTCTTTTAACTTTTTAATAAACTTTTTATTCTTTTCTAGTCTTCTTGACGTGGCATACATCGAGAATATTATGTATTCATCTCCGTGAAAAGAGATCCAATTATTAGGGAAAATATCATCAGATAATTTTTTTTCTTTTTCATTTTCCATTACAATAACATTGATTCCATTCGCCCTTAAAATAGTGCACATATTATTAAATTCATAAAGTGCACTGGATTGAATTTGATGTTCACTTGCGTTTACTTCAATTTTTTGAAAAAAATTATCGCTGGCTGTTTCAAAATTATAATAAAAGGATGATGGTTTTACCATTAAAATATTTTTAGTTATTTGGCTCATTTATTGTACTGTTTTAAAAAATTTTAAAGATTAGATGTTAAGAAATGTTTCTTATAAAAATCAAAAACAACTTGATGAAATTAATGATTTTGTTGGAAAACCATACAAACTATTAGATAGGATAAAACAAAAGGGAATTGGCTCAGGTAAATTGTTCATAGTTGGGGCCAGCAAAGAGATAGAAAATTTATTAGTTCTTGATCAAAATATAAATCAGTGTAATATTGAAAGAAGGCCAAGTGGGATTATGATTTATTTCAGAGTTTTACTTGAAACATATGCACTTGTAATTCCATATTATAAACTTGTAATTTTTAAGGTTGACAGCGATATTTATACAATACATATTGATCACCGAAAAATTAAAATTAAAGTTAAAAACAACAAAGACCATAGTTTTATTCGAAATATTCTAAATGAAAAAGCAAACTTTAAAATCTAATCAAATATTTTATTAATTTTATTAAAAATATAAAGATGAAGAATTCAATTTTAAAATATCTGCCACTGTTGTTTATTTTCCTTTTTACAGCTTGTGAATTTGAGGATATAATGTCAGACGATGAGCTTATCGATGCAATTATAAACGCTGAAGAAAAGGTCTTAATTCTTGAATCTGATCTTCCATTAGATGCAAAAAACACTATGAGTAGTGATATACCTGACGATTTTTTTGACAGAGGAAAATTAGCTACTCAATTAGGCTATCAAATCAATATGAGGACCTTTAACTTTTTCTTCTTAGGAGTAAAAAGTGATGATATTTTCTTTGATTTAACTGGTAGAGAACTTTTTAGATCCGAAGGTTACAACAAGAATGATGATAAAAAAGATGATGATGGAAAAGATGATGATGGAAAGGATGATAAAAGTGACAAAGATGGAAAAAAGGATGGCAAGAAAGATCGAAAAAAGAATTGTTTTTTCCTCGAATATCCTGTCTCATTAGAATTACCTGATGGCTCAACATTTGAAGTTAATGATAAAAAAGAAGCTATAGAATCACTTAAAAAATGGTTTAACCAAAACCCTGATGTGAAAGCAAAAGCTGGCCTTGTTTTCCCTGTTTCAATCTATTGGGTTGAAAACAAAGAGAAAACAAAATATGATGTTGAAAGTGAAATTGAAATGAAAGAACTTTTTGCTAAGTGTAAAGGTTCAAAGGATAAAGAAGAA
>CACLUN010000034.1 GCA_902610105.1 uncultured Bacteroidota bacterium | reverse complement strand
CGTCCAAATATCTTTACCATAACTTCTAATTTTCTTTTTTCTTCGTTAACCTTTTCAATATTTCCATTGAATCCGTTAAACGGACCATCAATAACCTTAATACTTTCTCCAATTGTGAAAGGTATAGCTATATTTTCTCCCTCCATCGATAACTCATCAACTTTTCCTAACATCCTACTTACTTCATTATTTCTCAACGGAATTGGATCACCACCCTTAGTCTCACCTAAAAAACCAAGAATATTTGGAAATGATCTTATAATGTGAGGGATTTCACCAGTGAGATTTGCTTTTATCATTATGTAACCAGGAAAATAAACCTTTTCTTTACTAACCTTTTTACCATTCCTTATCTGTATAACTTTCTGCGTTGGCACAATAATATCATCAACATAGGAATCAATTTTAAGTCTTTTTATTTCACCCTCAATGTAAGTCTTTATTTTATTTTCTTGACCACTGATGGCTCTCACCACATACCATTTTTTATCTTTTACTTCTGTCATCATTAAAGCAAATCAAAGTATAATTCAAAAACCTCTGACAAAATTGTGTCAGCAAGCCATATTATTAAAGCAAATATCACCGAGAAAACAAAAACTACCACAGTCATCTTTTGTAATTCTGTCATAGAAGTCCATGTTACATGATCTCTTAATTCGTCAAAAGAATCTTTTATATAGTTAATTAACTCACCCATATTTATTAGCACGGGTTGAGAGACTCGAACTCCCGACACCTGGTTTTGGAGACCAGTGCTCTACCAACTGAGCTAAACCCGTTTGTGTTGAGAGTCTTATCAATCAAACCCACATTAAGAAAGAGACATATTAACCTCTCTCTTAATTACAATTTAATCTAAAATTTCAGTTACCTGACCAGCACCTACTGTTCTACCACCTTCTCTTATAGCAAATCTTAATCCGACGCTACAAGCTATAGGTTGTATTAAATCAACAGTTATTGTAAGGTTATCACCAGGCATCACCATTTCAACTCCACTAGGAAGCTCAATGTTTCCAGTTACATCAGTTGTTCTAACGTAAAACTGCGGTCTATAATTGTTGTGAAAGGGAGTGTGTCTTCCACCTTCCTCTTTTTTTAATATATATACTTCAGCTTTAAACTTCTTGTGAGGTTTTACCGATCCAGGCTTGCAAATTACCATTCCTCTGCTAATATCAGTTTTCTCGATACCTCTCAAAAGAATACCTACGTTGTCACCTGCCTCGCCTCTATCCAATATTTTCCTGAACATTTCAACTCCTGTAACAGTGGAAGCAAGTTTTTCAGCACCCATTCCAATAATGTCAACTGAATCACCTGTGTTTGCAACACCTGTTTCAATTCTTCCGGTTGCAACGGTACCACGACCAGTAATTGAAAAAACATCTTCAATTGGCATTAAAAAATCTTTATCTACCTCTCTTTGAGGTAATTCTATCCAAGAATCAACTGAATCCATAAGCTTAGCAACAGTCTCAACCCATTTACCTTCACCATTAAGTGCGCCAAGAGCAGATCCAAGTACTACGGGCGTATTATCACCATCATATTTATAAAAATTTAAGAGATCTCTCACTTCCATTTCCACTAATTCAAGTAGTTCTTCATCATCAACTTGGTCAGCTTTGTTTAAGAAAACAACAATTTTGGGGATACCAACTTGTCTTCCAAGTAGGATGTGTTCTCTCGTTTGTGGCATTGGCCCATCAGTTGCAGCAACAACCAATATAGCACCATCCATTTGAGCAGCACCAGTTACCATATTTTTAACATAATCAGCGTGACCCGGACAATCTACATGAGCGTAGTGTCTTGATGCTGTCTGATATTCAACATGTGATGTGTTAATTGTTATACCTCTTTCCTTTTCCTCAGGAGCATTGTCAATTTGATCAAAACTCTTAAGTTCGGAAAGGCCCTTTTCAGCAAGCACTTTAGTAATAGCTGCGGTTAGGGTAGTTTTACCGTGATCAACGTGTCCAATTGTACCAATGTTTAGGTGGGGTTTTGAACGATCAAAAGTTTCCTTAGCCATAATTTTTGTATTTTATTTGTTTTTTTAATGCGCGCAAATATAACGATTTTATGAAAAAAAAATGAAATTAAAACCATTTTTTTTTACAGAGATAAAATCGATGTAAAATTTTAGTGTTAATTATTACTTTTTTTAACAATAAATAACCCAGAGTTTATGTCGCTAATGATTACATTTTCACTACTAAAAAATGGATAAACACTCCATGCCCCGTTAAAAGCTTCAATTTCTCCACCTTTTTTACCAGTGTGATCACCGGGATCACTCCTAATTGATGAAGTTTCTGAAACAAAATTATGTTCATGATCATCAATATGAGTATCAAAAAAACCAATTTCTGAAAAAGTTTTTTGTTCAATATTAATTATATCAATAACTCTTAATCCAGATGTGTAACTCGCTAAGTAATACTTTGAGCCAACAACATAACCATTATGATCAATCGCTGATTCAGTATCAGACCTGTAATCAAAATGTAAAATTGGATTGTCTAAATCTTTTAAATCAATTACAACTGTTCTAGTTCTAATATTTTCCTTTAGAACAATAGGGTTCGACGACATGTCTAATTCATCTAATTCATCACCTATTAAAGCATAATTATGATCATCTGTGAGCCAAGTTTGGTGCGTATACTGACTCTCGTCATAAAAAAACTCACTAATAAATTCAGGGTTAATTTTGTCGGTTACATCTACAAAAACTACCCTGTCTTCGTTACTTCCAATGTAAATTTCTTTTCCAGTGTGATCACTATCAGGTCCTGAATAATTTACTATTTGAGCATCGTGCGTGTAGCCAAAATCAGGTAACTCTAAATCTAAAATGGGTGAGGTTGGATCTTGTATGTTAAGCGCATGAATACCAACTACATTTGACCTATTTCCAGCACCTAAAGTATATGCATACCCTGAATCAGTATTAATAGCTATGTTGTGGGCACTACCATAGCCGTTATAAATGTAGTCAGCGTCAAAATTTTGAAAACTATTTGTAGTTCTCAATTTAGTTAAATCAAACACTTGCATTCCGTGCTCAGCAATTTCACTAACAATAAATACGTGATCATCATAAACCTTTAAATCGCGCCAAGCTTTTCCTCTATCATTTGGATCACCATTTGTAAAAATCTTCCCTAAGTATAAAGGGTCAGATGGGGTAGAAATGTCTACTATTGCAGTTCCGTTGTCAAGGCCCATTAACGCATATTCTTTACCAGTCTGAGAGTCTGTCCAGCCCCAGCAATCATTTCCACTCTCAGCGTTCATTTCATCCAATGAAACATATCCCATTAAATCATAACCTTTACATTCATAGTCATATTCCTTACCATCTAATGTAAACTTGGCATAACCATCAATACACTCAGCAAGAGGTGTTTTATTTGCAGCAGGCTCATACTTCTCATATTTACAAGAAACAAGTGTTATAAATATTACATAAAATAAAAATCTCATGTTAATCTATTCACAAGAATCAAGCCATTTATAGTAAATCGAAATATGATCAAGTCATAGTGTAAATGAATACTGTACGATATGATCAGAGGGGATTTAAGCTAAGCTTACGTTTATCGCGGCTTTACCTTTTCTACCTTCACCTTCCTCAAAATTTACTTTATCGCCGTCTTTGATTGTTACTCCTTCTAATGCTGTAGCATGAACGAATATATCCTCACCAGTTTCGTCGTTAGTAATAAATCCAAAACCTTTAGATACATTAAAAAATTTTACTGTTCCTGTCATTTTAATTAATTTTCAGCAAATCTATACTTTAATTTGAATTATTTCTAATTTTTAATTAAAATAATGTTAAAAAAAAAAATTGCTTAATTAACAGAAAGTTTTAAAATAAAATTATAAACTACTTTTTAAATTAAATTGAGCCAATGCCGAGATTTGAACTCGGGACCTCTTCCTTACCAAGGAAACGCTCTACCCCTGAGCTACATCGGCTTGATTATTGAGCGGGAGACCGGGTTCGAACCGGCGACATTCAGCTTGGAAGGCTGACGCTCTACCAACTGAGCTACTCCCGCAATTGGTTTAGTGGGGAGAGCAGGATTCGAACCTGCGAAGGTAAAACCAACAGATTTACAGTCTGTCCTCGTTGGCCGCTTGAGTATCTCCCCAAAATCTGAGCCGATGGAGGGACTCGAACCCACGACCTGCTGATTACAAATCAGCTGCTCTAGCCAGCTGAGCTACATCGGCGATTTCAGCGTTCGCAAATGTATTTAAATATTTTTTTTAAATCAATATTATTGAGTTTTTATTTTAACCTAATTCTCTTGGGTGACTCTTATTATAATCCTTAACTATTTTTGGAAGTTTGATTTTAGTGTATATCTGAGTGGAGGAAAGTGAACTATGTCCAAGAATTTCCTTAATTGTGTTAATATCAGCGCCATTATTTAGCATATGAGTTGCAAAAGTATGTCTCAAAACATGTGGGCTAACTTTTACCTTTGAAGATACAGCTCTGAAATATTTATTAATAATTCGGTAGATAGTTGATGAACTAAGTTTTTTAGATTTTTTAGACTCAAATAAAAAATCAGATGGATAATGTTTATGAATATAATTCAAAATATTTTTTGACAGTTTTGGTAACATTGGAATGATTCTTTCTTTATCTCTTTTTCCTAATATTTTTATTAAATAATTATCAAAATCAATATTATTTATTCTAATATTCAATAGCTCATCTCGTCTGATACCAGTTGAGTAAAAAAGCTCAATAATTAATTTATCCCGCTCATTACCATCAATAAATTGAAAACTATCAAATACTTCATTAATTTCTGTCCGTGAGAAAGGAATTACAATTTTTGAGGAGCTTTTTAAGTTTTTATGAGCCTTTAATGGAGAAGAATTAAGTTCTCCAATGTTTACCAAGAAATTAAAATAGGACTTTAATGATGCAATTTTTCTATTTATTGAAACCTTCGAGTATTTTTTTTCTGATAAAAAAACGATCCAATGTCGTATGAATGAGTAATTTACATCATTAGATATTTCAACTCCTTGCTGTTTTAAAAAAAACTCAAAGCTCTTTAAATCTCTCATGTATGCAATGATTGTATTTGTAGAAAAATTTTTTTCGAACTGTAAATAATCCTCAAACTTGCTAAATAACATAGCTTAAATATTTACTACAAAAATAAGATATAAAAAAATATAGTTAAAGACTTGCTTCCTTGTCTCGAAGCTTTTGAATATAAGCTGCTTTAATAATTTTATTTCTATGCTTTACAGAGGGTTTTACAAAAGCTTGTCTTTCTCTGACAGACTTAAGTTTTCCAGTCTTATCAAATTTCCTTTTAAACCTTTTGATTGCTCTGTCAATGCTTTCTCCTTCTTTTACTGGAATTATTAACATGTAAATTAATTTAGCGGAGCAAATATAATATTTATATATAAAATAAAATTATTTTGATAAAATTTTTCTAGATATAACAAGTTTTTGGATTTCACTTGTTCCTTCACCTATTGTACATAGTTTAGAATCTCTGTAAAATTTTTCTACTGGAAAATCTTTAATATATCCATAGCCCCCAAAAATTTGAACTGCATCACTTGACACTTTTACACACATTTCTGATGCATATAACTTACACATAGCACTTATCTCGGTTACAGGCTTTGAGCAATTTATAAAATGACAAGCTTTGTGGACCAACAATTCTGAGGCTTCAATTTCTGTTGCAATTTCAGCAAGTTTGAAAGATATGGCTTGAAACGAACTAATTGGTTTACCGAATTGTACCCTTTCATTAGAATATTTTAACGCAGCTTCATAAGCACCTTTTCCAATCCCCAAAGATAACGCAGCAATAGATATTCTTCCTCCATCAAGAATCTTCATAGATTGCTTAAAACCATCACCAACATTACCAATTCTATTTGAATCATCAACAATACAATCATCAAAAATCATTTCGGCTGTTTCAGATGCTCTCATCCCAAGCTTATTTTCCTTTCTTCCTGCTGATAATCCTGGTGTACCTTTTTCAATCATAAATGCAGTGGCATTATTTTTCTCACCAACTGGGCCAGTTCTAAAAATCACTATTGCTAAGTCACCAGATTTACCATGTGTGATGAAGTTTTTTGTACCATTTAAAACCCACTTTTTTCCTTTTTTAACAGCTGTAGAGGCCATTTTACTAGCATCAGAGCCAGTATTCGGCTCTGTTAATCCCCAAGCTCCAACTTTCTTCCCAGTTGCAAGATCTGGGAGCCATTTTTTAATTTGATCCTCATTTCCAAATTTTAATAAATGGTTTGTACAAAGAGAATTGTGAGCTGCTAAAGATAATCCTATTGATGGATCAATTTTTGAAATTTCTTCTATAACTGCAACATATTCATAATATCCAAGTCCAGATCCACCATACTCCTCGGGAACAATCATACCCATAAATCCATATTCACCAGCCTTTACTAAAACCTCTTTTGGAAAATGCTGATTTTCATCCCAATCTAGTACATAGGGTTTAATATATTGTAGTGCAAAATCTCGAGCACTATCACGGATGATTTTCAGAGAATTTCTAGTCTCATAAATATTGTCAATATCAGTTTTTAATTTCATAAAATTTATTTCTTAATAGCTTGTAAATATTTTAATAATTCTTTTTTCACGACGGGGAAAAGAAAATATAATCCTATCATGTTAGGAAAGACCATTGCAAAGATCATTGCATCTGAAAAAGCCCAAATTGAATTCATACTTGCAGCTGATCCAATAACAACAAAAATTAAAAATAATAACTTGTAAGTCAAGTCAGAAACCTCTCCTCTACCAAAAAGGTATTTCCACGATTGAAGTCCATAATATGACCAAGAAATCATGGTTGATACTGCAAACAAAACTACAGCAACAGTTAAAAACACATTTGAGTATGGTATATATTCAGCAAATGCCTTAGAGGTAATTCCTGCACCTTCATAGATAATTCCATCAATCATCACACCACCTTCACCGCCGTACATAAATGCACCACTTGAATTAAATGTAATGATAACAAGGGCAGTCATTGTACAAATAACCACAGTATCAATAAAAGGTTCTAGTAGTGCTACTAAACCTTCAGATGCTGCATATTTAGTTTTAACAGCAGAGTGAGCAATTGAAGCAGACCCTGCTCCAGCTTCATTGGAAAATGCAGCTCTTTGAAAACCAATCATCAATACACCAAGAAAGCCACCAACACCCATTGCAGTTGGATTAAATGCTTCGTTAAAAATTAATGCTATTGCATTATCAATAAAACTAAAGTTTACAGATAAAATATACAGACAAGCTATTATATATAAAAGTGCCATAAATGGTACGACTTTTTCAGTTACAGAGGCAATTCTCTTAATTCCACCAATAATTATAATTCCCACTAAAATTGCTAAAACTATGCCAATTATTGCACCTGAAAAAGTAGATTCAAATCCGAGTAAATCTTTTAAAACTATTGCAGCTTGATTGGACTGTGCAGCATTTCCTCCTCCAAAAGATCCACCTATACAGCAAACTGCAAAAACTACAGCAGCAACTTTACCCAATTTTTCAAAACCTCTTTCTTTTAAACCCTTACTTAAATAATACATTGGACCGCCGTAAACAACTCCATTCTTATCAACATCACGGTAGTGGACACCTAAAGTGCATTCAACAAACTTTGTTGACATTCCAATCAAACCACATACAATCATCCAAAAAGTTGCACCAGGTCCACCAAGTGCAATGGCTAATGCTACACCAGCAATATTTCCATTTCCCACAGTTCCTGAAACAGCAGTTGCTAGGGCTTGAAAGTGAGAGACTTCACCGTCTTTAGAATCACTTTTTTCTAAATTATCGTATTTACCTCTTACAACATTTATAGCGGTTCCAAAATATCTGATATTAGGAAATAAGAAATATAATGTAAAGAAAGCTGCACTAGCTACAAGAAGATATATCACAAAAGGATAGTCTCCAACAGGATAAAAAACCAACTCACTAAAAAAATCTG
>CACLUN010000033.1 GCA_902610105.1 uncultured Bacteroidota bacterium | reverse complement strand
GTAACTGAAAATCTATTAACCAATCTGGTCTACCTTTACTAACAAGGTAAGCACTTGTAAGTCCTGCAAAGGTCATGGTAATACTCAATAACGCAAATAGAAGCATCATTTTTTTTGCCCTTTTCCTGTTTAATTCCAAATTATTTCCTTTCATAAAAACTTATCAAAAATATATACTAATTGAGTTGAAGTTAGATAAAAAATTGTGAATAGAAATAAACTTCTAGCGGATTCGGTATTCATTCTATTATATAAGTTTATTGCAAACATCAACATTAAAACACCTAGGATTAATACAATAATTGCTCCATAAACACTGAGGGATAAATTTCCAGTTAATCCTGAATAAGGAAAGACTGAAATGATTATCATCCATATTACATACAATATAATTTGCGTGGCAGTTTTTTTATCCTTACTGCCAGTTGGCAACATATTAAATCCAGCTTTTTTATAGTCATCATCTAACATCCATCCTAAAGCCCAAAAATGAGGGAATTGCCAAAAAAACTGAATCATAAATAAAGTACCTGGTTCTATACCAAAACTATTTGTAGCTGCTACCCAACCCAACATAAACGGAATTGCACCAGGAATTGCCCCTACAAAAACAGACAATGGGGTAAGAGGTTTTAGAGGAGTATAAACACACGTATAAATAAAAACAGATATAGCAGCAAAAAATGCGGTTTTATAGTTTATAGTATATAAAATACTTAATCCTATCAGAGTCAAAAAAACAGAAATCCAAAAAGCACTTGAAATTGATATTTTTTTAGTAGGAAGTGGCCTAGATTTTGTCCTGTCCATTAATGCATCTTTATCTTTCTCAATAATCTGATTAAAGGAGTTTGATGCTCCAACCATACAATATCCACCAACAAGCAGAAGAACTATATCAAAAAAATTAATTACTTCAATTGCTAAAATATAGCCTGCAATAGTCGAAAAAACTACACTAAACGACAGTCTAGCTTTTGTTAAGGATAAAAATATTTTGGACCTAGTTAATAACACAATAATTTAGAAGGATGCAAAATTAGGCCAAAAAACCCGCTTGACAAATAATTACTGTAATTTAAATATGATTGGTATACTAAAAGGTACTCTAACTGGTCTTCCTCTTTGTTTTCCAGGTGTCATCGTTGGTAGTTTACCAATAATTCTAGAAGCTTCCTTCTCAAGATTTTTATCGGGGCCCCTTGTTCTTATTGCAGAAATTGAGCCATCTTTTCCGATTGTAAACTGCACAAAAACTCTACCTTGAATACCCATTTCCTGAGCGATCTCAGGATATCTAAAGTTTCGAGCTATATGTTTTTGTATTTGTTCTTGAAAACAAGACCTTCTTTGAGACTTAGGAACTCTTTCGCAACCTGGATATAATGGAACATCCTCAATTATAGCAAAAGGAACATCTAAGTCCAAATCTTCTTCGACAACTTCAACCTCTTCAACTATTTCCTCTTGATCAGTTTCAGTGGACTCAATTATTGTTTCTTCAATTTCTTCTTCATCCTCAACGACTTCAATTATTTCAGGAGCAGGAGGTGGAGGTGGAGGTGGAGGAGTTTTTAATTGCTCAGTAATAGGAATTTCTTCATCGTCATCATCATCAACGTCTAAAGCAATATATCCATATCCGTCATCATCATAATTTTTATATTCAATTGCTTGCCAAGAGATAAAAAGAACGATAAACAAACCAATTGAAAAGTAAAATGAACTTTTTTTATTTAAGTCAACTTTTGGATTTTTTTTAGATCTCATTCTTCGCTAAAGTAATTTTTTTTTTATATAGTACAAAATAATTATTCCAAATATAACTCCTAAAGTATTCGCCAATAAATCTCCCAAGTCAAAATATCTTCCAAAAGGAAGAATGTGTTGAAAAATTTCCAATATCAATCCGAAGAATACTGCATACAATAGCAATTTTAAGTTTGAAATATAAAAATTTTGAGCAGCAAAATACCATAATATTGTTAATGAAAAAAACATGATAAAGTGTAATAACTTGTCAATCTGAAGCAATTTAAATGTCGGCCATCCAAGATCTGGCACGGGAGCTAGGGAGATAATTATTAGAAATAAAGAGTAAAAAACAGCAATTTTAGAACTATACTTTCTATCCAATTAAATCCTTGTATTGATTATTATTAAGTAGCTCCCCCAACTCATCAGTATTTGAAACTTCAACTTTTATTATCCATCCTTCTTCATAAGGTGAATCATTAATAGATTCTGGTGAATCTGAAAGATTTTCATTAAACTCAATAATTTTTCCTGACATTGGCAAAAAGAGGTCAGAAACTGTTTTAACAGCCTCAACTGTTCCAAAAACTTCATCTTTATCTAATGTTTCATCTAATGTATCCACTTCGACATAGACAATATCTCCAAGTTCGCTTTGAGCAAAGTCTGTAATTCCTACTGTTGCAATATTACCATCCAATTTAATCCATTCATGATCTTTGGTATACTTTAAGTTTTCCTTTATATCCATATTCCTAAATTATAACTTAAGTTAGATATAAAAAAATAAATTTTTAATTTCCAAAACTATATCTCAAAGTAAATCCCGATCTTATATTTGTTTGAGGAAACGCAGAGGAAATTTCATATTTAGAGAATAAATGATCGTAGAAAAAGATAGCTGAAAAACTTTTGCTTAATGCATAGTCAGCGCTAAGTTTTAGAGAAAAAACAGACTGCCCAGCAGAGACTTTATTATCATCAATTTCCAAGTTTCTAATTACAGTTATATTTTTTCTAAGGTTTAAATCAATTTTTGTATTTAAATCTCCAACGAAATTATTTCCATTTGAAGCTAAATTCGATCTTATCCTCAAATTTTTGACTCTGTAGCCCATACCTAAAGTATATTCATTTCCCCATGATTCTGTGATTAAATTGTTTGCTAAACTTAAAGAAACTGCTCTATCTTTGATAACATCAAATATAATCCTTAAAGAATTTTTTAATTCAAAATCTAATCTAATAAGTGGATTAAATTGTTCGACTAAATTAATGTTAGAAAAAATTATTTTATCAAAATAATTTCCCGAACTGTCAATCCCGTTCTCTGAAAAATTCAAATTATAATTAAAATTATTAATTGTAAAATTGGACCTGTATCCGTGTTGAATAGAAAGACGTGAAAAAACTTGATCAAAAAGATTCTCTAAGCCATCATACTGTAATGTCCAATTTAATTTTGGATTACTAGTAATTGGGTTTAAGGAAACTTTTGAAATATCATTTCCAGTATATGCTGCTATAAAAGCTGGAATAAGTACAGCCTGACTTCCTTTGCTATATCCGTTTGGAAAGCCATCACTATCATAACTAATATTACCTAAATTTTTTAATGAAATAAGTCTATTTGCAATATGAATCCTATTTTTCTTTAAATTCTCAAAATCATTGGAAAAGTCAACAGATCTATTTTTGAATGAAGTTCGCAGCATATTACTTGAAATAGAAAAGTTTCCATAAAAATTACTATTGACTGCATTATAATTATTTTCAATTATTGAATAATTTTCTGAGTAATTATTTGAATAAGTTCTGTTTGCATTTAAGTCAAGTTTTAAATTTTTAAATAATTCTATCTCTGCAGATAAATCAAACTTTGAATTAAATACTTTTTGAAACTGCTGATTGAAATCATTAAATGTTGTCAACCAACCATTTTTTGCAACCTCATATCTTACATCTTTTTGAGAACCAAATACGAAACCAAAGGATGGTTTTAATGTGCCTAAAAATCCTATGGAAGGTATATATCCAGGCAAAACCTTACCCGAATTTTCGCTGTAAGTTGATCTTACTCTTTTTAGTGAGGTTAATAAACTAAACAAAAAGTTGTTTTCTGAAAAATTTATTTTTCTATATATTTTATCTAGATTCAAAGCAAAATTTAATGTCTGATTATTTGAATTTTGAATTGTATTCACTCTTCCCAATTTATTTCCAAGTTGATCACTAACATTATTCAGGATATCAGATCCTCGCTGCCAATTAAAGTTTCCACTATATGAATAATTTGCATCAATAAAATCTAAAAATGGGAAATTTGAAATAGGAAGATTATAATTAGCTGTGAAATTCTGATTATAGAAATTAGGCTCTCCAACGCTAAAAAACTTTTCAAATAATTCCAACCTATTTCTTTCAGTTGTATTTATTCTCTCAGTAAAAGATGGTATTAAACTAGAGTTTGATGAATTATAATTTAGAATTAATGATTTCGAGAGGTTATGTGATATTGAAAGTAGCCAATCAAACATAAACTTAGATTGTGTAAATTCTGGTATTGGAATTTGATTTTCTGATATTATACCTGAATAATTTATCTCTCTAAACTTTTGTTTGAACAAGGACCTGTTAAAATTTCCAGAAAAAGTTAAACTATTGGGCAATGGATTAAAATTAAATTCTTTTAACCACTTTAAATATTTTGAATTTTTATTTTCTAGAATTTTTTCAAATGGATAAATGTTTAGATTATTAAAATTGTAGGAATATTGAGCATTGGCAATTACCATTTTTTTATCTGAGTACTCCATTTCAAAATCCGTATAGTTATTTTCAGAGTAACTATATGATACATTTATATTTTCAATATCATATAATTTAGGTTTTTTATCATTAGTTTTTCTTTTCGATAAACCAAGAATACTAAAGCTTTTGGAGTTGGAAACTAACCTAGATTGATTTAGTACAGAATCTCTATTTTCTGTAATTTCAAGAATGTTATCGAGGTCTATATCATTGTAATATGAGTCGTATTTGGATTTTGTTAATTCTTGAGAATAGGTATAACTTACTGGAATTTGGAGTCCCCATTTTTCGGGAAAAAGCTGTCCTGCATTCACATTAGTTATTAAAGAATATTGGCTGTAATTTTCCTTGCTTGTTTCATTTGGAGATTTATCAACTGAACCAAAACCATCAGTAGACATCCTTCCACTAAAAGAAACATTAGCAAAATCAGCAAGATTTGCATCAAAATTTGCTACTGCTGACCATCCCTCATTACCATCAATTTCTGAAAGTCTTAATTCATTAAACCATACTTCTCCAGACAAATTATTTCCAATTTTTTCTGATGGATTTTTAAGTCCTAGTATTACCGTTTTTATTCTTCCAATCGATGGATTTCCTTTTATAGAAAATTTATATTTTTTTTGACCCGGGAGGTTGCTGATTGGACTAAACTCATCGATAAGATTTAAATCCTCGTCAAAATAAATTGCATCATTAAATTGAATTCTGTCAGAAATTAATTTTAATTTGATTTCTAAAAACTTTTCTAAATTAAACTCAATTGAATTACTTTCAGGTTGCCAAACTTTTTCTGGACTGTACCTATTAGTTTGGCCCAAATTATATGAAGTTGGTTTTAGTGGTACTTCAATTTGATAATAATTTTCATTAATATCATTTCCAAATCTTAAGAAAGCAACAAGTCTTTCGTCGAACTTATCTTCAGCACCATCCCCAGGTAGTGGTAATTTACCCTCAACAGATTCGGCATGTAAAAACATTTTTATTTTTTTATAATTTCTAAGATCTAGATTTATATTTTTATAAACTGCTCTTGAATCTTGAGGTTTTAAATCTTGGATTTTTAGATATAAAGATTGCTCATTTTGTCTTATTATAGAATTATTATTTATAATCTCCTCTCTTTGAACACCAGGTGGTAATACATAGTTTACAGGTGACCTATTTTCATTATCTAAAATATTAACACTGCCAATCTCAAAATTTGTTTCCCTGTTAACTGAGTTATCATTATTTAGTGGTTGATTATATCTTTTCCAGTCAGTTTTTACTAAATCTAAAGTTGCAAATCTTAGAGTTATTGGTTTTGAAAATCCTTTAACAGCCAACCTGATAAATCTTATTGTTTTTAAGTCAGTTATTCCATTAATTGCATTGAAATAACTACTATATTTTGCTCCTTCATAATATTCAGGAAATATTGGAATCTTGAATTGAATCCACCTCGAACTAGTAATAGAGCCATTTGCAAGCTTTACATTGGAATTTTCTCTTACGTCAGAAACAAATGGGTGATTTTCTTTCGTAATGTTTCTTAAGATAGGTACTCTATATTCAAAATAACTATCTACTCTATTCATAGTATTATCGTTATTTACATCCTCAACATCAGGGAGGGTAGTTGAGCCTCTATTATTTGAACTTACATCTATTGGTGAATTACCTTGACTTCCATTGTAGTTTTTATATCTATTTAATATACCACCATCTCTTTTTAAATAATATTCATAGTTATCGCCAGATGGATCATTAGGATTTCCATTATCATAATAAACTAATTCCTCTTCGTCATCCAGACCATCATATCCTAAATCTTGTTCTTTTCTCTGATCTGGATTTGAGTTAAATGCATAAACTAATGATTGACTAGTAGGTGTTTTGCCCCAATTTGATGTTTCAAATAAATCTGTTAACTTAATAGGAAGCCCGTTTTCATACTGCTTTTTTCCGTCATTCAATATATCTTCAGAAATATTCCCTAAATGAAAAACAATTTCACCAATTTCAAATTCATTAGAATCATAATCTTTAAAATCATCAAGCATCCAAAACTGTATATATTCGACATTAGCTTTTTTAAAATTTGTAGTATTAATTGATTTAGTAATAGCAGCCCAATTATTTTTTTTATCAGATAAGAATTTATCTGAAATATTATTATTGTATGGACCTTTTTCATCAGGGTAAAATGAAAGGTCAAATGTTGTCTGAGATCTCGATTCGCCCTGATACAAATCTAGTTCAGGAAAAATTTCGTCAACATAAATCCTTCTAGTACTATTTTTAGAAACTTCGTCAGATGAAATTTCATCAGGACTCCTGAATGAATAAAAAATTGGATCAATACTATACCAAGATAATTTTGCTCTATTATATCCAGATTTTAAATTATTTCTTCCAAAATCATAACCCTTATATCCAACCGGCGTACTGGCAAGTTTCCATGAATTTATATCTTTTAAATCAATTTTATTTTGAGTACCTTCAAAATCATCAATATAAACGCTTGCAAGATTTTCATAACCAGATGATCTTGGATTTGAAGATATTAAATATGCAAACTCAGATCTTAAAGAAATATTTGATGATGTTTCAGTACTAATATTAGGCAAAACATTTACTAACCTGGTTAAGACTGGTGCTTCAGAAGTGTAAATAGTATTTATACCAAAAATTGTATTATTGACTGGCTCGATACCATAGTTAGCTTTTCTACTTATCGATTTTTCACTAAGATTAATTAGAGAACCTCCAATTTTAAAATTTTGATTGAATTTATGTTCTATATTAATTCCTGAAAATCTTCTTTTTTGTTGAGAGTAAAATGAATTACTTTCAGATGATATTTCTATGGGTATATTAGAATTTCTTAAGGCTTCATTTAAAATCTGAACATCACCTGTTTGATAATTTACTATGTAATCTATACCTTCTTGTAAAAGCCTACCGCCAGCGGTAACAACCACTGATCCCTGTGGGATATTGAATTCTCCAGTGGATATTGATCCATCAGCTTGGATGGATTTATATTTTCCTTTTAAATTAAATTTGTTTTTCTCAATAAACTTTTCAGCTGATGTCTTTCCACTTGAGTATAATTCAGTGTAAACATATTTTTTTTGATTGTTATTATAAGTTGAAATATCACTATAATCTTCGGAATTTGAATTTCTAAGTTTTTCAAAAAGAAATTTTCCAAATGGCTCAATACTAGGAAAAATTAGAAGTCCTTTGTCTTGAATAATTGTAATTCCCTCGATTGCATCAAAGAAGCCATCTCCTCCTTGTTGCATATTTTGATTTAAGTCAAGCTTATCTAAATCAAACAAATTTAATAATCGAATCTTTTCTAAATTTTCTGGCCATGACTGATTATCAATTGGTGAAAGATAATTTAGTGAAGTGGGATCATTATAAAAAATATCTAGTTTGAAATCCTCTGTATTTACTTGATATGATCCCAAATCATATATGTTTTTCATCATGAGCTTAAAAACAGGTTGACTAACATCATTCAAATTACTTTTTAACATTTTTAAGATTAATGCTGAATTAGAGGTTGTAGAGTTTGAGTCTGTTGGATCTGATGAGAACTCACCAACTTGGAAAACTTTTCCTTGAAAAGTATATTGAAATGCAATAGCTATAATTTCATCATTGTTCAAAGATTGGTTCAATGAAATAAATCCAAGCTTTTTATT
>CACLUN010000032.1 GCA_902610105.1 uncultured Bacteroidota bacterium | reverse complement strand
CTTTTTTGTCTGAGCTTGGTATCGGAAAAATTATGTGGAAATCTGGATGAGTTAGATCTTTACGAAAGTTTGTATTTAAATCATTGTTTGATGAATTAAGCATAAAAAGATCACCAGTAAACTCAATAGCTGACTTTAACTTGCCAGACCCAGCTGGTCCTTCAAAAAGAAAAGCATTTGGTATTCTGCCTGAATCAATAATTGATTTTAGCTCCTTTTTTACATCCATTAATTGGATTAAAAATAATATTAAAATGTCACAAATGCCATATATTTGAGAATATATAATGAGGACAATCGATCAGTTTAATTTTTGTAATAAAAAAGTAATAATCAGGGTTGATTTTAATGTTCCAACCGATAACAACAGAATTTCCGATACAAGCAGGATTAAAGCTGCAAAGCAAACTATTGATAAGATTTGCTTGGACGGGGGTTCATGTATTTTGGTTTCTCACCTTGGAAGACCTAGCGGTTTTCAACTCGAATTTTCTATGAAGAAAATAATTGATACGGTTGCGAAAATTCTTAAAAGAAAAGTACTCTTGAGCAATGATGTAATTGGTGAGGATTCAAATCGTAAAGCTTCAAATTTAAAACCTGGAGAAGTTTTATTATTAGAGAACGTAAGATTTCATAAAGAAGAAACAGAGGGTAACTTTAATTTTGCAAGGGAGCTTTCACAACTAGGCGACTGTTATGTAAATGATGCATTTGGAGCTGCTCATAGGGCTCATGCTTCAACAACAACTATATCAAAGTTTTTCACAAATAAGTTTTTTGGCAAATTACTTGAGAAAGAAGTGTTAGCTATAAAAAAAGTAATGAGCAGAGGGCAAAAACCCATACTTGCTATTTTGGGCGGGGCAAAGATTTCTTCTAAAATTCCTATTTTAAAAAACATAATAAAAATTGCGGATGACATAATAATTGGAGGAGGTATGTCTTTTACCTTTTCAAAAGCACTTGGAGGTAATATCGGAAAATCAATTTGTGAGGATTCAATGATAGACACATGCATTGATGTTTTAAAAACAGCAAAAAAAAACAATGTAAAAATCCATCTGCCATCTGATGTTATTTGTGCAATAGATTTCGACAATAATTCTACCAGTAAAGTTTTTGAAATCATGAATATTGACGATAATTTTCAAGGCATGGATGCAGGACCCAACTCCTTAAAAAGTTTTAAGAATGTAATTTTAAGATCTAAAACTATATTATGGAACGGTCCTGTTGGCGTCTTTGAGTTTTCAAATTTTTCAAATGGTACAAAACAACTTGGAAAATATATTTCTGATAGTACAGAAAAAGGAGCCTTCTCATTGGTTGGCGGAGGGGACTCTGTTGCTGCTGTTAAGGCTTTTGGAATACAAAATAAAATGAGCTATGTGTCTACCGGAGGAGGGGCAATGCTCGAAAGCTTAGAGGGGAAAACTCTTCCAGGAATAAACGCTTTGTTATCATGAAATCATTTATTATAATTTTATTATCATCTTTTTTTATTATTTCATGCGAGAGCACCAAGACAAATTATAAACCACTTTCTTCAGGAAGATTACATTCTGTTTCTGTAGTTCTTGATAAACAAGACTGGGAGTCAAAAATAGGAAAAACAATAAGAGATTTATATGCCGATGAATACCTAGGCTTGCCTCAAATTGAGGAAAGATTTTCCTTAAGCCAAATTGATTATAATACTTTTTCAGGTTTTGCAAGAACAGGAAGAAATATAATTTATATTAACAAAAGAAAAGCTAAAGGCTCCAAAATTACAATAAACAAGTATGCAAGACCTCAAGTTTTTTTAGAGATTTCTGGAACAAATCAAAATGAAATTATAGAACAAATCAAATCATCAATACAGACGGGTATAGCTTATTTTTCTAAAGGAGAGGTTATTGAAAATCAAAGAAGAATTTTACAATCAGTTTTATTAGATCCAGAGATAAAAGATCAATTCAACATCGAGCTAACCATGCCTTCAGCATATAATTTATTTAAAAAAGAAGAAAACTTTTTATGGTATCAAAAACCAACCAAATATGGTACATCAAACGTAATTATTTCAGAGCTTAATTTTTTAAATGAAATAAATCTTGGGAATGTCATAGAAATAAGAGATTCAATTTCAAAGCTTTTTATTCCAGGCAGGCTAGACAACAGTTATATGGTAACCGAACAAGCGTACGAACCTTTATTTATCCAAACAAAAATTAAGCAATTTGAATCAAGTGAAACCCGAGGAACGTGGGAAGTAAATGGAGATTTTATGGGAGGCCCATTTATTAATTATATTGTTATAGACACTTTAAATAAAAGAAACTTATACCTAGAGGGGTTTGTGTTTTCACCATCAGAGAGAAAAAGGGATAATATAATAGAATTAGAAGCTGTTATAAAATCACTAAAAATTTATAAGAAAAATTGATATTATTCTGAGTCAGAATCAGATGCTTTTTCATCGTCATCTTTAAGTTCTTTTTTGAATTCTTTTATTCCTTTTCCAAAACCGCCCATAAACTCAGCAATCCTTCTGCCTCCAAATAGAAATAGGATTACTAATACAATAATTAAAATTTGTAAAGGGCCAATCGCAACTAGACTTATTAAAGACATATAAATTAAATTACTTTAGACAAATGTAAAAAAAATTAAACTAGTTATAAATTAAATGCAATAAATATTGGTATTGCTATATTTGTTTTTATGTCGAAAAGTAATGCGAATAAAAAGCAAACAAAAAATAATTATAGGCTTGCCGTTTTTAATGAAGACTCCTATGAGGAAAAGTTCGCCTTAAGCCTTTCTAAAAGAAATATTTTTTTAGCAATATCTTTTATTACTCTTTTTGTTATTTTGATCACAACAATATTTATTTTTTATACTCC
Source organism: uncultured Bacteroidota bacterium (assembly GCA_902610105.1). Next base: position 5,412 of record CACLUN010000032.1, on the reverse strand, counting down.
AGTTAGAGAGTATATTCCGGGGTATGATACAACAAAAATTAGAATTCAAGCAATTCAAAATCTTGAAAAAATCGATTCTATTATGATTTCTTTACAAAAAAACAAACAATTTATTGAATCATTTTCTAGCACAATAAATAAACAAGATTTTAATAGTGTTTATGCTGACAATCAAAATCTTCAAAAAGTTGACCTAAATGAGCTAAATGAGCTTAAGGTAAACATTAATGTGGAAGACTCAATTCTAAGGAAAATAGTTGAAATTGAGGATCGTTTCAACATTATTGAATCTGAAAACAATAAGATATCAATTGATTTAACTAGCCCAGCAAGTGGGTTAATTTCAGATGGTTTCAGTTTTTCGGACAAACACTTTGGAGTCGATATAGTTTTAAAAGAACGAACGCCAGTTAAATCGATTTCAGATGGCATTGTTATTTTTTCTGCATGGACTCTCAATTATGGTTATACAGTAGTAGTTTACCATAAAAATAAATTGACCAGCATTTACAAGCACAACGAATCTATAAAGGTCAAAAAAGGAGATTTTGTAATGTCTGGAGAAGTTATAGCTCTTTCTGGAAATACAGGAGATTTAACTACTGGCCCTCACTTACATTTTGAAATTTGGGATTCTCAAGGCCCATTAAACCCCGAAGACTTAATTAGTTTTTAAGGATGTCAATTTTAAAAAGATTTTTTGCAATAGCCTTTGCCTTCTTTGTTGTCAATAAAATTAAGAGATCATTTTCTAAAGCACCGGAAATACAAAAAAAGACTTTAAAAAACCTTATAAAAAAGTCAAAAAATACAAGCTTTGGTATTGAACATAAATTTCATTCAATTAATGGCTATAAGGACTTTGTTAGAAGAGTACCAGTTAGAGACTATGAACAAATAAAAAAATATATTGACAGAATCAAAATGGGAGAATTAGATGTTTTGTGGCCTGGTAAACCAAAATATTTAGCTAAAACATCAGGGACGACGAGTGGGATAAAACAGATTCCAATCACAAATGACTCTATGCCAAATCACATATTATCTGCAAGAAACGCATTGCTTTTTTACATTTATGAAACACGTAAAACAAAGTTTTTAAATGGCAAAACAATTTTTATACAAGGATCACCTACGCTTAGAGTAATAAATGGTATCCGTGAGGGAAGGCTTTCGGGAATTGTAGCTCACCATATCCCAAAGTATTTAAGAAAAAACAATTTACCAACTTTAAAAACAAACTCAATCGAAGATTGGGAGTTAAAAGTTGATCAAATATGTCAGGAAACTATTAATGAAAACATGACTGTAATTGGAGGAATACCCTCATGGGTTCAAATGTACTTTGAGAACATTTTAAAGAAAACAAAAAAGAAAAACTTATCTGAATTATTTAAAGAATTTAACCTTTACATATATGGTGGAGTAAATTTCCAACCGTATAAAAACACTTTTAAAAAATTAATTGGGAAACAAATTGACACTATTGAATATTACCCTGCATCAGAGGGGTTTTTTGCATATCAAACCTCTCAATTCGATAAATCATTACTCTTACAATATGATTCAGGCATTTACTATGAGTTTATAAAAACTGATGAATTTGATTGTGAAGACCCCAAAAGATATAATCTAGAAAATGTTAAAACAGAAACTAATTATGTATTAATTATTTCAAATAATGCAGGCTTGTGGGCTTACAACACAGGAGACACTGTTAAGTTCACATCCTTGAATCCACCTAAAATTTTAGTTACAGGAAGATACAAACATTTTATATCAGCTTTTGGAGAGCATGTTATATCTGAGGAGGTTGAAAGATCTATTGCAAAGTTGTGTGAAATAAAAAAAATTAATATTAGTGAGTTTACTGTTGCACCAATGACCAATCCTAAAAAAGGGTTGCCTCATCATGAGTGGTGGATTGAGTTCGAAAAAAGGAATATAGACCTAGCTAGTATTGAGTCTATTTTGGACAAAACTATGCAAGAAAAAAACATTTACTATAAAGACCTTATTAAAGGAGGGGTTTTAAAAAGTTTACAAATCATTGTTGTTAAAAAAGGAGGGTTTAATAATTATATGAAATCAATTGGAAAACTTGGGGGTCAAAACAAAGTACCAAGGCTCTCCAATAATAGAGAATTTGTCAATGGACTAAATAGTTTTATTACTCAATAATCTCCTTTATTATTCTTAGTTTCTTATTTAGGCTGTAGGCTAGCTGTCTAGAATCGTCTATTGATTTTTGTTTTTTTATAAAATCAACATTAAACGACTTTTTAAGTTTTGCTTCAAGGGAAATAAGAGTTTTGTTTTTTCTTTTAACTGCATAATCTTTCGTTTTATCATCTTCCATAAACAGCTTCATTAAGCTAGAGTTTAATACAATTCTATTTTTAGAGAACAATGAAAGTACTCTTATTTCAACTGCTGATAATTGTTGAGATAATCCAGAAATCGAAATTGAATTTTCATCAACTATATATGTTTGAGAAACTTTTTTATGGTATATACTTAGAACAATAATTAATATTGTTAAAAAAAACAGTGCAAAATATACATATTCAAAAAACTCCTCCTTGTCTCTGTAAAAATAGGACTCTTCACTGATTGGAAAATCATAAATCTTTCCTACATCGAAACTTTCAATCCTTATTTCACCCGTTAAGTTATTTTTAATTGGGCTAATAAGTGAGTTGTTCTTAACTATAAATTGATCATCAGATTTGTAAAATAATATTTCATCTCTAAAACCCTGAAAACTATTGTTTTCAACATCTAAAACAAAAAATTTTGGACTATTTGAATAACTAAAGATTAATTTATTGTCAGATTTGAAGAAACGTTTAAATCCTTTAACTTGATTTAATGGTTCAATTTCATCATTAATTACACCAAGCTTTCTCCAATTAAAGTTTTCTAAATCTAAGACATAAAGATTTTTATTTCTTACTTCTTTCTGTGTATTTATTTCTCTTGAAATGAAATCAAATACATAAAGCTTATTTTCAAGAAGAAAGTAAGTTCCTTGGTCTAAGCCCATTGGCTGTTGCCCTACAGCGTTCACAATTTCCCAATCACCGTTATTAAAATTGAATTTTGTTATTATTGACTTTGTTTGCCAATATCCGTAACCACCAATTAAATAAATATTTTCTTTATAAGAAAAGAAATATGCCCCATATTGATTTCTGTGAGGAAAGGATCTATCAATTCTCTTAATGGATCCGTTTGAAAAGCTGTATAACAATCCTCCGCCTGGGTATAAAAGGTATGTTTGAGAGTTGTGTTTTAGAGGGGTTAAAGTGTTGAGAGGAACGTTCAAAGATTTAGGAACCTCCTCAGAGTATTCATTAAACACATTTTTACCATCTAATTCAGAAATATAATAACCGTTATTTGTTAATACATAAAAATACTTAGGACTCTCGCCCTCTAAAATTAAAAAATCGTTACCATCTAATATTTGAGAAAATGAAGATGAACTCAAAAATAAAATTATAATTAACCTTCTCATTTAATTAAAAAATATATAATAAATGATTGTTAGATATATGAGCACGATTAAAGAGCAAGCTGTTAGACTTGATAATAATAAAGAGGCAAATACGCCCACCATTACGACAGTAATGGATAGCCCTAGAATTAATGTTGATGCCCCCCAATGATTATAACCTTTGTCAATTAACCTGTGATGTAAATGTACCCTGTCTGCGAGAAATGGGGATTTACCTTTGTACATCCTAATTAATGAAGCCCTTAAGGTATCAGCAAGTGGATAAATAATGAGTAATATTACCATAAAAGGCCTTGAAATAAAGTCATCTGCAATTATGTAATTATCTGAATCTAGAATATAAAATATAAAAAAAGTTATTACGGAGCCTAAAAGAAGAGCACCTGTATCACCAAGAAAAACCTTTTTTACTGGGTTAAAATTAAAAAACAGAAAACCTGTTATACCACCAACAATTGAGGGAATTACTAGATACATTTCTTTCGAAGCAATTGTTATAATTCCAGCAGTTAAAAGAAAAAACTTTATTGAAAGTAATGCAGCTAATCCGTCGATTCCATCAATTAAATTAAACGCATTTACTATTACAATAAATACAAAAACAGAAACAATATATGATGCCCAAAGTGGAATTTCATTAATACCAAAAACACCGTGAAAAGAGTCAATGTAGATTCCGCTTTGTAAAAGAACAATTGCTGCAAAAACCTGAAGAAAGAATTTTTCCCTGTATTTAATTGAAAAAAAGTCATCTGCCATCCCTGTCAATGCAATAAAAATCCAAGAAATTAAAGCATATAAATCAACACTCATTGAATATATCGCTTTTCCTAATCCGTAACAAATACAAAAAGTAAAAAAGAGAGCCATACCACCCGACCTTGTCGCTTTTTCAAAATGTGATGAACGAGAGACTATCGGATCATACATTTTACTAGACTTAAATGCGTTAAATAAATATCCATTTAAATAATATGATGCACTAAGCCCAATTAATGCAAACAAAAGTTCCAATAAAATTAATTCAAAGTTCAAAATTTATTATTTTAGAAAAAGTGAGACTCATATTTTTATCTTTTCTTGTACCTCTTAACATAATTTTTTCCCAAATAGACATCCCCCTGAATGATTCAATACAAAATTTTTTATTTGCAAAATCTTCATTGGGTAATCCTATCTTGATTACTGTAGACGGTATTTACGAACATAAATCTGAGTGGGAATATTTTCCATTCCCTGAAAGTTCTTTTAAAAATGAAATAGCAAAATTAGATGAATTAAACCATGCAAACTTTTTTACCAAACTTATTAGAAATGAATTGTACATTGTCTCTAATGGAGCGGGTCCGGTTTTTAAAAAACTTGGGAAAACTTTTAAAAGGATTGATAATTCTACATTGCATAAAAATCAATTTGGCGGAGCCCGTTTCGTTTATAATGATAAAATTCATATTTATGGAGGCTATGGCTTCTGGTCATTCAAAAACTTTATAACTTTTTTTGATGAAAACATAAAACAATGGGACCTTTTATATAATAACAGTTCTTACATTCCGCCAGGCAGGTGGAAACCAATTTACACTTTAATTAACGACAAGTTTTACATATTTGGAGGAAGAGCAGGCTCACCTGGATCACACGATAGAGATGAATCATTTTCTGATGTTTTTTATTTTGATTTTTTAAATAATGAGTTTTTTAATATTGGAAAACTTAACCAGAAATTAAAGACCAATTACTCTCTGTTTTCACAGCCAAAAATTGGCAGCAACATTTTTATAATTGAAAACGATGCACTTGTAAAAATTGATTTTAACTCATTGGATGTAACCCAATATATTAAGAAAAACTTTTTTTTAGGCATTGACAATAAATTTCCTACATTAATAAGT
>CACLUN010000031.1 GCA_902610105.1 uncultured Bacteroidota bacterium | reverse complement strand
TGTACAGAGGAAAAAAGAAATTTCCTTGGGAAGGTGAGTATACTAGATCACAAAGAAAGAAAACACTTGGTGACCAATTAGCAAATTATAAATTAGGTAAAGGAGATTATGGTGGCATTGCAGGTTGGTCTGAAACTGGATCTGGGATAACAACATCTGTGAGGTCATATCCAGCTAATAGTTTTGGTTTATATGGGATGGGTGGTAATGTTGCTGAATGGGTTGCCGACGTTTACAGACCTATAATTGATGAAGATGCCAATGACTTCAATTATTTCAGGGGAAATTTATATACAAAACCTGTTATAGATGAAAATGGAAGAGTTACTGCTGTAAACGAAGAAAATTTAGCTAACCAAATTGAAAGACTTCCTAATGGTAGAATCAATTTTAAGAGTCTTCCTGGAGAATTAGTTCAGGAAAGTTTAGATGATGATGATCTTATTAGAACTAATTATTCAAAGTCAGATAATCGTGACTTCAATGATGGAGACTCAGAGTCTTCAAGATTCTTTTACATGGGTCAGGATCAAAACAAGGACATGTACAGCTCACCATCAGACGACCAATCCGATCCTAGCGAATTTAGATCTTCCTTAATCAGCAATGACTCTAGAGTATATAAAGGTGGCTCATGGCTTGATAGATCATACTACTTAGATCCCGCCCAAAGAAGATTTTTTCCAGAATATATGACTACAAACTATATTGGCTTTAGATGCGCAATGTCATATCTTGGTGAAGCAAGAAATGCCACTAAGCCTAAAAAAAGATAAAAATATTCTAATTTTATTTTTATCTAATCTATTTATATTTAAGTAATGAATATTAAAGACTTGCATAATAAGTTTTTAGAATGTAAATCAATTGTAGATATTGATTCAAGGTCTGTAAGGAATGGATCGATGTTTTTTGCAATTAAAGGGGAAAATTATGACGGTAATCAATTTGCTGAGGAAGCATTAAGTAAAGGGGCAAAGTTTGCAGTTGTCGATTCAAATTCTATTTCTAATAATAGTAAGATTTTAAGAGTTAAAGATTCATTACAAACGTTACAAAAACTTGCAAACTTTCATAGATTAAAAACAAAATCTGTAGTTATAGCTTTAACTGGCAGTAATGGAAAAACAACAACAAAAGAGCTAATTGATTGTGTCTTAAGTTCTAATTTCAAAACAATCTCAACAAAAGGAAATTTCAATAATCACATAGGTGTTCCATTAAGCCTACTACAAATTAAAGATGATACTGAGTATTCCGTAATAGAACTAGGTGCCAATAATTTTGGTGAAATTGATTTTTTAACCAAACTATCACAGCCTGATTTTGGGTATATTACAAATTTTGGAAAAGCTCATTTAGAGGGATTTATAAATATTGACGGTGTTATTAAGGCTAAAACAGAATTATATAACTGGATTATTAAAAACAATAAAACACTAATATTAAATCTTGATGATAAAGAACAAAAAAGATTTCAAAATCATAAAAATGTATCATTCTCATCAACAATTGATGGGAACTATAAATTTGAATTAATATCTGGTAAAAAAATAACTGTAAAAAATAATGATGTCAATTACAATTCTAATATTTACGGTGACTATAATTATTCAAATATTTGTGCTGCAATTACTATAGGTCTGCACTTTGGAATAAAAACAAACAAAATTCAAAATGCTCTTAATTTGTTTAAATCAAAAAACAACAGATCACAATTAATTAATATTAATAAAAAAGAAATAATTCTTGATGCTTACAATGCAAATCCAACCAGCGTTATCAATGCAATTGAGTCATTTTCAAAGATTGATAAATCAAAAGCTGTCATCCTTGGTGATATGTTTGAACTTGGCCAAAACTCCTTTATTGAACATAAAAAAATAATTGATTTATTAATTAGTAAAAAAATTGATAGTTGTTATTTTATTGGAAAAGAATTTTTTAAAGCTAAATCAATAAATAAATCATTCTATTTCTTTAGAAATAAAGAAGAATTTTACAGAAGTGTAAATGAAATTCCTGAGACAATTATTTTAATAAAGGGATCAAGGGGTATGAAAATGGAAGAAATAATCAAAAATAAAATGAAATGAAAAAATATATTAAATACTTTACAGCACTATTAATTTTTGGATGTAGCTCTGAAGTTAAATTGTGGAAACCTTATGATGAAAAACCAGAGATTTTGGAAAATAGTAGCTCAAAAAACAAGAAACTCCAATATAAAAGAATTCAATCTCTGAGTACAGATAAAAACGATCTGATAAGAGGATATGAAAAAGAAATCAATTTATTTTTAAAAAAAAGATATAATCAACTTGAGCCACTAATAGTTGAGAAATCTATTCCTGAAATTCAGGAACAAATTATTGAAAAAAAATTTAATTATTATGATCTTACTTTATTTTACATATCAAGGATATATTCAATAGAATTTAACGATGAAACTTATTTAAATTCTATTATCTCTTTAAATAAGGATGCATTGAATGATGCAAGAAAAAAAGACATAATGGGGAATGATAATATCTACTCAATTTTTGGCATTCCAATTTTATTAAAAGATAACATAGGTTTTGAATCCCTGGCAACAACTGCAGGTGCTTACAGCCTAAGACAAAATTACACTGAGGATGCGTTTATAACAAAAAAATTAAAAAGCGAAGGAGCTATAGTACTTGGTAAAACAAATCTTAGTGAATGGGCAAATTATTTTTGCTCAGGGTGTCCAAATGGTTACACATCATTAGGAGGTCAAACTTTAAACCCTTATGGTAGAAAAATTATAGATACAGGAGGTTCCAGTTCTGGAAGTGGTGTTGCAATAGCTTCAAATTTATCTTCTGTTTCGTTAGGTTCAGAAACATCTGGATCAATTCTTTCACCATCCTCTGCTAACTCATTGGTTGGAATGAAGCCAACAATTGGCAATATTAGCAGATCAGGTATTGTACCTATTTCGTCAACTCTTGATACTGCTGGTCCAATGACAAAAAATATTATTGATAACATAATTGTCTACAATGCAATAAATGGATACGATTCACAAGATAGCTACTCAAAAAGTAGCAATGATATTGATATTAATAATGTTATTAAATATGACATTTCTAAAGTTCGACTTGGATACTACAAAAATTTTTATCAAAATGATTCATTATATAAAAAGGCTGTGGATAATTTAAGAAAAGATAATATTAATGTGATTGAAATAGAATCTCCAAGAGTGAATCTTTCAAATTTTTCTAAGATTTTAGATGAAGACATGAGAAGAGATTTAAAAAGTTATTTATCAACTTATGGAAATAAAAATCTTGAAGTGTCGGATATATCATCAATAATTCAATTCAACAATAAAGATTCTTTAGTTAGAGCTCCATATGGTCAAGGAATTTTTAAAAAAATTATTAGCGACACAATGACCACTGAGGATTTTGAAAAATTAAAAATTAGACTGATGAAGGAAGGAAATAAATTTTTTGATATTCCTATTGAAAAATATAATCTTGATGCTGTTATTTCATTAAATAACTATCACGCTGGATATGCCGCAGTTGCACACAACCCATGTCTCACTGTCCCAATCGGACTTAGACAAAATAATGAACCCGCAGGGGTCACATTTATTGGTAAATCATTCGACGAGGAGTTGTTATATCAAATTGGATTTTACTTTGAAAAAATCTTTGGTGGAAGGGTTCCTCCAAAAAATTCAATGTGAGTTACTCGATTAATGTTACTTGAAGTTCTACTTCATCAAGAATCATTCTATCACCTAGGTTTTCAAATAGACTGCCAGATCTATACGTAACATCAAATTTTATTCTGTCAAAAATTAAATTAGCAACGTAATTTCCATTACTTGGTTCTAGGGTGAAAGACACAGGGTTAGTTATTCCTTTAATTGTTAATAGACCGTTAATATTGTATTTACCATTTGTCAGCACTGATTTAGAATTAAATTCTAGAATCGCCTCTTTATGGGCTGATACTCCAAAAAAATCATCATCTTTTAAATGATTTTCTAATCTTTCTTTGCCACTGCCCTTTATATCATCAACTGTCATAGTGGTCATATCAACAATAAACTTTCCTTTAATTAAATTTTTACCATCAAAAACCAAATTAGCTTCAGAAAAATATAATGAGCCCCAATGAGAGGCATTAGTAATTTTCTTACCAGTCCATTTAATTTTACTTTTTTCTATGTCTAGATTTATTTGAGAAAATGAAATTTGTATAGATAAAACTAATAGAGTATATAATAATCTTTTCATAATACAAATGTAACTAAAATTATGCCATGCTAATTATTGTATATGTAATCGAGGGTCAAACCCACCATTGATCTAATTCCAGTAGATATTGCTGAGTCATCAACATAAAAGTCAGGTGTATGATGGGGTGCCACAGTTGACAAATCAACCCCTGGCTTCTGCCCACCAATGAAAAAATAAGTCCCTGGAACTTTTTCTTGAAAATATGAGAAATCTTCAGCACCTGTTATTGCTTTCATCAAATGAACATTTCTTTCGCCATTAACTCTCTCAAGAGTTGGTAAAATTTCTTCGTACAAATATGGGTCATTAAATGTTATTGGATATGAAACTAAATAAGAAATTTCAGCTTCAATATTATTTGATTTTGCCACATTATAAACAATCTCTTCCAATCTTTTTAGCACGGTTGCCTTCATTCCATTGTCGAGTGTTCTAATTGTCCCAAGCATGTAAAGATCTTCAGGTATAATATTACTTCTAACACCCCCATGTATACTACCAATTGTAACTACAGCACCTGCTTCGGTCAATGGTAGACTTCTACTCACAATAGTTTGTAGAGAGTTAACAATTTGAGCAGCAGTTACAATTGGATCTTTGCCTGTCCAAGGGGTTGAACCATGCGTTTGAACACCTTTGAGATCAATTCTAAATTCATTTACAGCAGCCATAATCCCTTCAGGTCTTAAATAAACTTGACCTGCATATAAGCCTGACCAAACATGGAGGCCAAATATAGCATCAACGTTAGGGTTTTTCAAAACACCTTCTTTAACCATGAGCTGAGCTCCTCCCTCCTCACCAGGTGGGGCACCCTCCTCGGCAGGTTGAAAAATGAATTTTACCTGACCAGGAATTTCATCCTTAATATCATATAAAATTTTAGCAGCGGCTAATAGAATTGCAGTGTGCATGTCGTGTCCACAAGCATGCATAACTGGGACTTCTTCCCCGTTATAAATACCTTTCATTTTTGAAGCCCACGGAATATCAGCTCTTTCCTTTACGGGTAGGGCATCAATGTCGGCTCTTAATCCAACAACAGGCCCAGCTTTACCTGGATTTAAAATTGCTACAACACCAGTCTTTGCTATACCAGTCATAGGCTCATAACCAATTTTTACAAGCTCCTCTGTGATCCTTGCAGCTGTTTTAAACTCCCTATTACTTAATTCAGCGTTTTGATGAAACCAATGCCTTAATTCAATAGTTTGTGGAAGGTTTTCATTGATTAATTTTTCAATCCTTTTATCAAATGATTGTCCAAATGATAAAACAACAAAAAATAAATTAAAAATTAAAAAAACTTTTTTCACTTCTAAAATTTATTCTCCCACGAAGGTAACAAATATTTTTCTTGCATAAGATTGGTTTCTATGCTCGCACAAATAAATTCCTTGCCAAACGCCTAATTGAGGGATTCCATTTTTTATTGGGAAAGAAACCGAGGAACCTATAATACTACTTTTAATATGAGATGTCATATCGTCCAAACCCTCAGCTGTATGTGTAAAATAATTTTCATCTTCAGAAACCATTTTATTGAAATGAGTTTCAAAATCAAAGCGAACACTCGGATCAGCATTTTCGTTAATTGTTAGACTTGCTGAGGTATGCTTTATAAAAACATTAACAATACCTGAGGCATTTGGTAGAAGATTTAAAACATCATTGGTAATTAAATGAAAACCTCTCGATTTCGGTTCTAGTGTAAGTTCTTTTTGTATTACCATTAAAACAAATATAAATTAATTAACATTCAATCCTTTTTTTGGTATTAAATTTGCAACTTATCAAAGTAAAATGAATAGAAAGTTTGTATCAATTATTGTAGGATTAGTAATACTTACAGTTAGTTACTTTTTGTCTACAATAATTATGAATGAAGATGATGAGTCATACAATAAAAATACAAGTATTGTACATTCTGTCAGAACTATTAAGACATTCAATACGTCTAACACAATTTCCATAAAAGTAAATGGAACTATGTCAGCCAAATATAAAGTAGACTTATTCGCTGAAGTCCAAGGTACTGTTATAAACTCCAAAAAGGATTTTAAAGTTGGGCAGAAATACAAAAAGAACGAAGTACTTCTGAATATAAACTCTCAAGAATTTCTGGCAACTGCAAAACAAAGTAGAAGTCAATTACAAAATATGATTGCTTCAGTCCTGCCAGATGTTAAATTAGACTTTCCTGAAAATTACATTAATTGGGAATCATATTTCAAAAATTTCAATGTTAATAATAATACGAAACAAATGCCAGAGCCAAAATCAGATAAAGAAAAATTTTATCTTGTCGGCAAAGGTTTACAATCGCAATACTACAGAGTTAAAAACCTTGAGGAAAGGCTTAAAAAATTTACATTAATTGCCCCTTTTCAAGGAACTCTGATTGAATCATTCACAATTCAAGGATCGCTAGTCTCAGCTGGACAGAAAATTGGGACGTTTATAAATTCAAATCTTTTTGAGTTGGAGGTTTCGGTACCTGCAAAATATGCTGACAAGTTAGTAATTGGAAAAGAAGTTTCCTTTTTAGCGAATGATGATATTAGTTATTTAGGAAAAATAATAAGAGTAAATAATTCAATTGATGATGACTCCCAATCTATAAGACTGTTTATTGAGTTTGAATCAAGTGAACTGAAAGACGGTATGTATTCAGAAGTAAGTATTCCACTTGGGTATGTTGAGGATAGCTTTTCTTTATCAAGATCACTATTAATTAATGATTCTTACGTTTATTATGTAAAATCTGACATGACTGTTGGTATTCAATCCGTCCAGCCTATTTTTTATGATGATGAAACTGTAATTGTTAAGGGCTTGGAAAACAATATGTTAATTCTTAAAAATTATATTCCAGGGATATATGATGGTATGAAAGTAAAAATTGTTGATTAGTGAGAAAGATAATTAGATACTTTGTTACCTACCCGAAAGCAGTAAATATTTTGATAATGTTTTTTGTTGTATTCGGGATTGCAGGAATTATCTCATTAAAATCCTCATTTTTTCCACTAATTGATTCCAAATTTATTTCGATAGATGCTAACTATCCAGGTGCTTCACCCGAAGAAATTGAAGAAGGAGTTATTCTCAAAATTGAAGAAAACCTAAAAGGAATCCCTGGTGTTATTAGAGTAACATCGACATCGAGAGAAAATACAGGTAGTATAATTATAGAGACAGATGACAATTATGATATCGATGCTATGTTATTTGAAATAAAAAATGCTGTTGATAAAGTACCATCATTTCCGTTAGCATTAGAACCTGTGGTGGTAACAAAAATTGAGGAACAACAACCCACCGTAATATTTTCTTTGAGTGGAGTTGAAATTGATTTAAGGTCTCTTAAAAATATGGCAAAAAATGTTGAAGATGATCTTAGAGGGATTGAAGGAATATCTCAAGTAACACTTTCCGGATATCCGGATGAAGAAATTGAGATTTCAATTAATGAAAATAACTTATTGGCATATAATTTAAGTTTTCAAGAAATTGTCAATGCAGTCAGCAATTCTAACATTTTAGTCAGTGGAGGAAATATTAAAACAAATGAAGAAGAATTTTTAATAAGGGCAAATAATAAAAATTACTATGCTAATGGACTTCAGAATTTAGTTTTAAAAAAAGACTTTAAAGGTAAGATTGTTAGACTAGGTGATGTAGCAAAAATTAGCGATAAGTTTTCAGAAACTCCTATTTCAACATTTGTTGATTACAATTCTGCAGTAGTAATTTCTACATCTAGCACTAATAGTGAAGATTTGTTGGACTCGGCTAAGATTATCAATTCATATGTTGATGAATTTAATTCCTCTAACGAAAGATTTAAATTAACCGTATTGAAGGACTACTCAATTGCATTAAAACAGAGGACCAATCTTCTATTGGAAAATGGTGGGATTGGTATTTTTTTGGTTTTAATTTTTTTATCTCTCTTTCTAAATATAAGGTTGGCTTTTTGGGTAGCATTTAGTATTCCTATATCATTCTTGGGAATGCTAATTTTTGCGGGAGAATTTGACATCACAATTAATCTGATGTCATTATTTGGAATGATTGTAGTAATTGGAATTTTAGTTGATGATGGTATTGTGATTGCTGAAAATATATATAGACATTATGAACAAGGTAAATCTCCTGCTGATGCTGCTATTGACGGAACGATTGAAGTAATGCCAGCAATAGTATCAGCTATAATGACAACAATCATTGCATTTTCAGCGTTAATTGTGCTTGATGGTGATGTCGGAGATTTCTTTGGTGAGGTTGCATTAATTGTAATTTTGACATTGACTATTTCATTAGTGGAAGCTCTAATTATTCTACCTGCTCATTTATCTAAATCAAAAGCGTTAAGAAAAATAAAATCTAACTCAAATTCTGACAAGTTTAACTTTTTTGATTACATGAAAAAACTAAATGCTAAGGGATTTGAGATAATGGATTGGTTAAGAGATAAAATATATAGTCCTACTTTAAAATTTGCGTTGGAGAATCGTTTTGCTAGTCTTTCTGGATTTATTGCTGCACTATATTTAACAGTTAGTTCAGTAATTGGAGGAATTATCCCCATTGACTTTTTCCCAGTTGTTGATAGTGATATTTTAACTATTGATTTA
>CACLUN010000030.1 GCA_902610105.1 uncultured Bacteroidota bacterium | reverse complement strand
ATTGAATTTAAGTATTTAAACAATAAAGACGAGTTTGATTTTAATTCAATTTTTCAAAATGTTCAATTTTCATCTATAATACCCAAACCAAAAAATATTTTGTATGAAGGTATTGTTAATGGAAACATTTCATTGTCAAAAAGGAGCGAAGTTTATTCAAGTAATTCTGAAATATTACTTAAAAATTTCTCCTCAAATGGTCAAATATTAGGTAATGGTCTATTGGAGATCAAAAACAGTGATTCAAAAGATAAATACAACATTGAATTTAGTATCATTAATCAAAAATTAAAAACTTTTAATGTAAGTGGATTTTTTAAAATCAGCGATAATGATTATCCACTAGCATTAAATGTAGAAACTAATAAATTTTTAATTAGTCCATTTTCTGCAATTGGTGAAAATGTCCTGCAAAATTTTAAAGGATATTTTGATTCTAGTTTTACTGTTACTGGGTCATTTTACAAACCAAATTTCAAGGGACATATAAAGGCAAATAATTCTAGTTTTGATGTCCCTTACCTTGGAGTGAGGTATGCTTTTCCCGAAAACCCATATTTTATTCTTGATAAGATGTCTATATATATGGATAATTTTAAAATACAAGACACTCAAATGAATAGTTTTGGAATTTTGGATGGAAAAATTAATCATAATCGTCTAAAAGACTGGTTTTTAGATTTTCAAATTTCTTCGGAAAATCTTTTGGCAATTGATACGAATAAAGAACAAAATGATTTTTATTATGGTCTTGGTATGTTTAATGGATATGCTAAATTTTATGGACCTGGAAAAGATTTAGATATAAATATTGATGGGTCTTCAAATGACAATACAAAAATTACAATTCCAATCAAATATGATGATGGAGTAGGCAGCCTTTCATATTTGAAATTTTCATCCGATAATAATAATTCAAATTTAATTAATCAAGGCCTAGAAGTCTTTATTGACCTTAAACTTAATAGCAAAGCAGAATTAGAAATTATTTTTGATCAAAATAGTGGTTCTAAGCTTTCAGGTAGGGGTCAAGGTGACTTTAGATTTGAGTCTGACTACTCCGGTAATTTTAATATAAAAGGTGATTTTACAACTGAAATTGGCAAATATCATTATAAAAATTTTGGGATAGTTGAAAGAATTTTTGATATTAAAAAAGGAGCGAATATCTCTTGGGATGGTGATCCCTACAAAGGAATTATAAATGCAGAGGCAATATATGATGTTCCTGGTGGTGCAAATCCTGCTCCACTCATACAGAATGCATCTTTCAACAGAAAAATTCCAACATTAGTAAATATCCTTTTGTCTGGAGAGCTATCAAATTTACAGACACCAAGGTTTGAAATCTTATTTCCAAATACAAGAGGATCAATAAAGTCTGAATTAGATTATTATCTGAACGACTATGAAAAGAAACAAACTCAGGCTATCTCATTAATAAGTCAAGGTTTTTTTACAGAAAGCGGTAACAATTCTTTGGTGTCATCTCAAACAATTACTAATAATCTTTTTCAAAGAGCATCAGGAATTATTGATGAAATTTTCACAAACCCGGAGGATAAGATGAATGTAGGTATAAATTATTCTCAAGGTGACAGATTTTCCTCATCAAGTTTATTAAATCGTGATAGGATAGGACTTTCATTAAAAAGTGAAATTAGTGATAGAATATTAATTAATGGAAAAATTGGAGTTCCGGTAAGTGGCAGCGAGGAAAATATTATTTTAGGTGATGTACAAATTGAGTTTTTATTAAATGATTCAGGTAGTTTGAAGGCAAGAATTTTTAATAAGGAGAATGAATATCAATTTTTTGGAGATGAAATTGGCTACACACAAGGTTTTGGAATCTCATATGATGTTGAATTTGATACTTTCTCAGAGTTAATTTCTAAAATCAGAAAAAAAAATAAAGAGAAATAATTTATATATTTATCAATAACAACTAAAATCAAAATAATGGAAACTAATATTTCAAAAAAAGCATTATTTAATGCTTCTTGTATTGCACTAACAGTCACTGCAATGACCTTTGCTATCAGGGCAGGTATTCTGGTTGAGCTGGGTGTTGATTTTAATTTAAATAATAAAGAATTAGGATGGATTAATTTAATGGCTTTTTGGGGTTTCCCGGTTGCTACAATTTTTGGTGGACTCTTATATAATTATTTTGGTCCCAAGAAACTTTTAGTCGCCGCTTTTCTTTCTCATTTAATTGGGCTTGTGATGACAATTTATGCAGATGGATTTACAACACTTTTAATTTCTTCATTCTTAATCGGTTTTGCAAATGGTTCTGTTGAGGCTGCATGTAATCCACTTATAGCTGATATGTACTCCAATAATAGAACAACAATGTTAAATAAGTTTCATGTATGGTTTCCTGGTGGTATTGTTGTTGGTTCATTAGCAGTTGAGTTATTGAATTTAATGTCTATGGGTTGGCAACTTAAGATCGCTACAATGATCTTACCAACATTAATTTATGGCTACATGTTTTATAGGTCTGTATTTCCCAAGTCAGAGAATATTGAAACAAATACTGGATTAAACATTAAATCATTGTTCACTCCATTATTCCTTTTTATTGCTGCATGTATGACTTTAACTGCTGTAACTGAGCTGGGAACTCAACAATGGTTAGTTCCTCTCTTAGATAAGTCTGGAGCTAGTCCAATGTTAATATTAGCTATGGTCACTGGAGTTATGGCTGTTGGTAGATATTTTGCAGGACCAATAGTTCACAAATTAAATCCAGTAGGAGTATTATTTATGTCAGCAATAATTTCAACGCTAGCAATATATTTAATGTCAATTGTTGATGGTACATCCTTATATTTTGTTTCAATATTGTTTGCATTTGGAGTTTGCTATTTCTGGCCAACAATGATTGGTTTTGTCTCTGAATATTTACCTAAAACTGGTGCATTAGGTATGTCATTAGTTGGCGGAATGGGTATGTTTGCTACAGGGATATGGCAACCTGTTATAGGTTCCTGGATAGATCAAAATACTCAACTAGCATTAGAGTCTGGTCTTACACAAGATTTAGCTGAGATTACGGCTGGAAAAGCTACGCTTGCAAATATCACATACTTTCCTTTAATATTAATTTTATTCTTTGGTATTTTATATTTGAACAGAAAAAAATTAGAAAAAATAAGATACAGCAATGTCTGATAAAATTAAGCTTGGATTTGTAGGAGGGGGTAATGATTCACTAATAGGTGTATTGCATAAAGTAGCTGCAGTAATGTTTGACAGGTATCATTTAGTTGGAGGTGTATTTAGTTCGAATAAAGAAGTAAATGTTAAAACAGCTAATGATTTAAACTTAGACCAATCAAGAATTTATAATGATTTTGAGGAAATGATTGATGCTGAGTCAAAAATTGATTTGTCCAAAAAAATTGAGGCTGTTTGTATTTTGACTCCAAACTTTTTGCATTTTCCTATGGCAAAAAAATTCCTTGAGAACGGATTTCATGTAATTTGTGAAAAACCGCTTTCAATTTCATTAAAGCAAGCTCAAGAATTAAAATCTATAAAAGATTCAAAAAATCTAGTCTTTGCAGTAACTCACACATATACTGGATATCCTATGGTTAGGCAAATGACTAAAATGATATCTGAGGGTATTATTGGTGATATACAGAGGGTAGATTCTACTTATTTCCAAGGATGGATTAATGATATTATTCATGATAAGGACAAAAGAAATTCCACTTGGAGATTAAACCCCGAAGTAAGTGGAATAAGTTCATGTCTTGCAGATATTGGAACTCATGCTTTTAACATGCTAGAATTAGTTTGTGGAATGAAGGTAAAAAAAATACTTGCTGATTTAAATAATTTATATGAAGATAATCCATTGGATATTGATGTTAGTGTTCTTGTAAGAATGGAAAATGGATGTAAAGGAACAATACGTTCAACTCAAATAGCCACTGGTCTTGAAAATAATTTAAATATTAGTGTATATGGATCTAAAGGATCGCTCAGTTGGGAGCAAGAAAACCCAAATTATTTATATTATTTTACTAGCGATAAACCTCTACAAGTTTTAAAACCAGGTCATCCTTACAATTCAGAAATATCTTTAGATGGAACAAAATTGCCTGCAGGACATCCAGAAGGTATCTTTGATGCTATGGGTAATATATATAGAGGTGTTGCCAGAGCAATCAGAGGAGAAAAAAATGAAAAAGGTGAATTTCCTACCATTGAAGAAGGTGTCAGAGGTATGGACTTTATTGAAAAAGCAGTAAAGTCTAATGAAAACGGCAATATTTGGTTGGAATTAGAATAATAGTTCTACAATTTTTAAAAATATAACGTAATTTTGCAACTGGTTATGAAAACAATAGGTGTACTAACATCTGGTGGTGACTCCCCAGGAATGAATTCTGCAATTAGGGCTGTTGTAAGAGCATGTGCTCACTATCAATTAAAATGTATCGGTATAATTAGAGGTTTCTCGGGTTTGATTGAGAACAACACAAAGGTATTAAATACAAGAAGCGTCAGGGGGATCATTAATAGGGGAGGTACTTTTTTATACTCTGCAAGATGTGATGAATTTAGATCTGTAGAGGGAAGAAACATAGCATACAAAACTTTAAAAGATAATGAAATTGATGGTTTAATTGTTATTGGTGGAGATGGTTCATTTACAGGTGCTTTAAAACTTACAGAGGAGTTTAATTTTCCAGTTGTTGGAATACCAGGAACAATTGATAATGACTTATATGGAACATCCCACACATTAGGTTATGATACAGCCTTAAACACAGTTATGGAGGCCATTGACAAAATTAGAGATACAGCTATATCACATCATAGACTATTTTTTGTTGAGGTAATGGGAGCTGATGCTGGATATATTGCATTAAATTCCGGCTTAGCTATTGGCGCTCAAGAAATTTTAATTCCAGAGGTTAATATGAGCTTTGATAATCTTATTAATTCACTGAAAAAAAGTAAGAAATCTGGAAAAACTTCCAGTATTATTGTAGTTGCAGAGGGTGATAAGACAGGAAAAAATGTTTTTGAATTAGCTTCTAAGATTGAGGAAACCTTACCTAAGTATGAAACAAGAGTCTCTGTACTTGGTCATATTCAAAGAGGGGGTACTCCATCATGCTTTGATAGAGTTTTAGGCACTCAACTAGGTGTAAAAGCTGTAGAGAACTTAATTGATGGTAAAGATGGAAATATGGTTGGTATTGATAATGGAAAAATCATTTACACTCCTTTAAACAAAGCTTTAAAAGGAAAGAGTAAAATTAACAAGGAATTATTGAGAATTTCTCAAATAATGAACACATAAAACTTTAAAATAAATGGGAAAAATTAAAATTGGAATTAATGGTTTTGGTAGAATTGGAAGAATGGTTTTGAGACTTTCTCTAACGAGATCAGATATTGAAGTTGTAGCTATAAATGATCTTTTAGATATAAATCATTTGGCATATTTATTAAAGTACGATTCAGTACATGGAAAATTAAATACTAATATTTCTATCGAGGGAAATAACTTAAATCTTGATGGTCAAAGAATTCAAATAATATCTAAAAAAGACCCTAAAGAAATAGGTTGGGGTAAACTTGGTGTTGATGTAGTTCTCGAGTGTACAGGTATTTTTACCACACTAGATACTGCTCAGTATCACATCGATGGTGGTGCACCCAAAGTTGTAATCTCTGCCCCCTCCAAGGATGCTCCCATGTTTGTTATGGGTGTAAACCATGAGACTATTGAAAAAAATGATTTAATTATTTCCAATGCTAGTTGTACTACAAACTGTCTTGCACCTGCAATAAAAGTTTTAAATGATAATTTTGGAGTAGAAGAAGCTCTTATGACTACTGTTCATGCTGTAACTGCAACTCAATTTACTGTTGATGGTCCTTCAAAAAAAGATTTTAGAGCCGGGAGAAGTTCATTGCTTAATATAATTCCTGCCTCAACAGGAGCTGCAAAAGCAGTAACTAAAGTTATTCCATCCCTTGAGGGAAAAATTACTGGAATGGCATTCAGAGTTCCAACAGCTAATGTTTCTGTTGTTGACTTGACTGTCAAATTATCAAAAGAAACATCATATGAGGAAATTATGAATACCATGGAAAAAGCGTCTAAAGGAGAATTAAAAAATATATTAGGTTTTTCATCTGATGATGTTGTTTCTCAAGATTTTATCGGAGATGTTAGAACGTCAATTATTGATTCTAAAGCTGGTATTCAGCTTAATTCAAAATTCTACAAGCTTATTACTTGGTATGATAATGAAGCGGGTTATTCTAGTAAATTAATCGATTTAGCTACTCATTTTTGTAAATAAACTTAATGAGACTAATTGTTGACAGTGGCTCTACTAAGACCGATTGGATTTGTATAGATGAAAAGGGTGAAGTTTTATTTGATACTAAGACAAAAGGATTAAATCCTCAAGTTTTGACAGAACAAATTATTGAGGAGAGAGTAATAAATAATTTTGAACTTTACCAAAACAGAAAAAAAATATCTCATTTGTATTTCTATGGTGCTGGTTGTGGAACTGAATCCCCAAGGAAACTTATAAAGAAAGTTTTTGAAAGAATATTTATTAATTCATTAATTGATATTAAAGAGGATACATATGCTGCTATATTTGCTACGTGTGAATCTGGAATTAAATCTATTACGTCTATATTGGGTACAGGATCTAATTGTACCTATTATGATGGTAAAAATATTTTACAAAAAGTTGATTCTTTAGGATATGTTTTAATGGATGATGCCAGTGGAAATTATTTTGGTAGACAATTAATAAGAGATTACTACTTTGACAAAATGCCATTATCTGTTCAAAAGAGCATTAGTAAGTCGTTTGATATGAAATCTAATACAATTAAGGATCATATCTATAAAAAACCTAATCCTAATACTTATTTGGCAAAGTTTGGAAGATTTGTAATTGACAATAAAGAATTACCATATTTTAAAAAGTTAATTAGAAAAGGATTTAGTCTATTTATTTCTAATCAAATAGAGCAGTTTTCTGATTGCAAAGAAGTCCCTTTACACTTTATTGGATCTATTGGTTTTTATTTGAAGGATGAACTTGCAGAAGTTTTAGAATCCAAGAAAATGAACATTGGTAAAGTGTTGAGAAAACCCATTGATGGTTTAGTCAATTACCATCAAGAAAATATTTAGTTTACAGCAATCATATCTATCTCTACTTCAACACCTAAAGGTAAACCACTAACCTCAATTGTTGTTCTAGCTGGTTCATAATTTTTTTCAAAATATGATCCATAGATTGTATTAACTTTTGAGAAATTATTCATATCGGTAAGATAAATTTTTGAGCGTACTACATCTTTAAAATTAAACCCAGCCTCATGCAAAATAGATTGAATATTTTTCATAATTAACTTGGTTGCATCTTCAACTGAACCTTTAATTACCTCATTATTTTCTGGATTTATCGCAACTTGACCAGAAATATAAAGTGTTTTATCAACCAGTACAGCCTGGTTGTATGGCCCCACAGGCAAAGGAGCTTTATCAGTTTTTATAATTTTTTTCATACTTTTTTATAGTCTTTTATCTGGCTCTTTCCTTTTATCATATTTTAGGTCACTTAAAAACCCTGACTTTATTCCGATGAAGAAATACCATGATTCTCTTATGCTAAATGGTACCCAACTAAAATTCATTTTCCAGCTATCTAAATCTCTTTCAAAACGAAGCTGGGTATATGTAAACCCTTTATTTTTAAAGTCATATCCAGAGGAACCGCCAATTTTCCATTTTTTTGAAAGTATAATATTTCCTGAAAACATCAAAGAATTATTTCCAATCTTTCTTTGTTTTCGGTTGTTTAAATAAGTAAGCGAGTGTGCAAATCTGAAATCCCAACCTATTTTATTAATGTATTCTGTTAAATTTTCTTTTCTTCTCCCATCACTTTCATCTTCATCAAAAGTACTTTTTGTAAGATCCTGACTAGATCCAAATAAATCATCTGTCCTGCCTCCACCTGTTACATTTTCACTGTTTTCACTTTTATTTTTTGAATTAAAAGATTTACTATCAATTGAAAAATTCATGTTTAGATTAGCACTAGTCATTCTTAATAAGCCTCCGCCATCTGTAATATTTAATTTATTTATTCTAAAACCATTATCATTAATTGAATAAGGATCAAAAGTTGCAGATAAATTTAGATTTAATTTGTTTTTAAAAAGGTTTGTTCCTGTTGTCATACGAACCGGTGAGAGTTTTAACGAATCAGCTGCTAGATTGTAACTTGTGGATATGTTAAGATTATTTAGTATAGTAACTTTTCTAGGTTCGGTTGCAAGACTGTCTTTTTCTTTAATTTTGGCTTCAATGTTATTGCTAATTTGTAAGCCAATTGCGCTGGAATATCTACGTGAGGGTAATCCAAAGAAATTTTCTTCAAACCTTGTATACTCAGCAGTATTTCCATCTGCATCTATTATGTAAGTATCATAATATTTTTCAAAACTTGGTCTGATATTGTAGCTAACAGACGGTCTAATTACATGTCTAATTGATTGTATTTTTTTATCTTCTTTAAAATTAAATAGCCCATATATAGTTGTACCCACACTCATCCCAAAATTATATTGACTAAACCTGTCAAAACCCCTAACTTGAATTTTGTCTTCTTGTTCTTGATTATTAATATCATAATCATTCCTAACTATTGTGTTACCAGTCCAAATCTCATCAAAATTTCCATTCATACTTACGCTAAAGTGTTTTAAAACTTTAAAATTGGTACTTAATGGAATTGTATGTTTCATACCATACTTAGCATCATCAAACATGCCTTTCCTAAAAAACAAGGAATCAGTAGTATTAACTCTGTTCTCACCCCTAAATGTGTACTGTAGATTAATATTTTTAATAATTCCTTTTTTTTGCCCATTCTTTTTTACAAATGGATAAACTCTCTCAACATTACCTTGAAAAGTTGGAAGTACCAAATTGACTGTTTTTGACCTTGTATTTTGTGAGTGAGAGGCAGTCAGCGATACATTTACAGATGGATATCCTCTAAATGTTTTAGAAAATGATACCGATGAATTTAAAGTATTATTTAAAAAATTAGGAGTATTAATTTGATTTAAAGACTCCCTAAAATAATTACTACTACCTAAATTTACAGATGCTGAAAATCTATTATATGGATTAGCCTTAGAATCTTGCGAGTGACTCCAGCGTATATTGTAAATATTTGATTTAGAATAGCCCGGTAAACCGCGCTCACCATCAATTAAGTTCTCAAATCTTACACTTAAACTACCATTGAAAGAATATCTTTTTCTGTATGATGATTCCACTCTCATCCCATAGCTTCCGTTAGTGTAATAATCACCCAAAAGTGTTAAGTCAAAATATTCTGATGGAGCCAGATAGTATCCACCATTCTGAAAAAAATAACCCCTTCTGTTATTTTGTCCAATAGTTGGAAAAATAAATCCAGAATTTCTATCCTCAGTTAATGGAAAGTAAGCAAAAGGAAGAAATATTGGAGTTGGCACGTCATAGATATATAAGTTGCTTGGACCAGCTATTATTTTATTTTTGGGTATAAATTTTCCAGATCTTACCCTGATGTAATATTCAGGGTCATCTAGGTTTTTCGAGGTCGTTACTTTAGCTTCTTTTATAAAATATATTGAATCATTTTCTTTTTTTGTGGCAGTTGAAAAGACATTCATTTCACTTTGTGTTGTCCTTGAGTTCCAAATCAAGGCTTTTTTTGTGTCAAAGTTGTATCTTAAAGAATCGGGATTAATTTCATCTCCACCTTGTATAAAAATTGGAGATTGAATATAATTCCCAAGGGAATCTTTAATTCTTCCAGCAGATACAATATTGCTTTCCCA
>CACLUN010000029.1 GCA_902610105.1 uncultured Bacteroidota bacterium | reverse complement strand
ATAATTTGGGTTTTCAAACTATATTAACCTCAAAAATGCAATCCTATGAGGGAATTAGTGAGTCTCTAATTGCTTTCTTTAACGAAAACAAACAATATGAATTATCCAAAAACTAGATTAAGAAGGCTTAGATACAACAAGAATATTCGAGAATTATTTGAGGATATTAATATTAATAAATCTGATTTAATACAACCTATATTTATAGTTGAAGGTGATAATATCAAAAAAGAAATTAAATCGCTGAAAGGCCAATATCAACTGTCAATTAACAATACAATAACTTTTTGTAAAAAATTAATTGAAAATGGAATAAATTCTATCATTTTATTTGGTGTATCTTCAAAAAAAGATGAAACTGGAGAAATCTCATGCTCTAGTGAAAGTATTATTCCAAAAGCAATCAAAGAAATTAAAAAAAATTACGGTGATCAACTTTTAGTTATAGCTGATGTTTGTAATTGTAGCTATACAAATCATGGTCACTGTGGAACAATAGTTAATGATGATGTAGATAATGATTTGACACTAAAAACCCTGTCTAAGCAATCATTAACACTAGCGAAAGCAGGCGCTGACGTTCTAGCCCCGTCTGATATGATGGATGGAAGAGTTGAATCTATAAGAGGAATACTTGATGCATCAGGCTATGAAAAAATACCAATCTTCCCTTATTCTGTTAAATATGCATCTGCATTTTATGGCCCTTTCAGAGACGCTGTTGGTAGTGGGCCTAAAAAAGGTGATAGAAAAACGTATCAAATGAGCTTTAAAAATTCTTGGGAATATTTAAGAGAGGTAGAGCAAGATTTAAATGAAGGTGCTGATGCAATTATAATTAAACCTGCACTAGCCTATTTAGATATTATTAACGAAGTTAAAACTAACTATAATATCCCAATTATAGCATACAATGTAAGTGGTGAGTACTCAATGATTAAATCATCGTCAGAAAATGGTCATATTAACGAAATTGAGGTCGTATTAGAAACAATTTACGCAATGAAAAGAGCGGGTGCTAATGCAATAATAACTTATTACGCTCTTGAAGTATCAAAAAACTTAAAATATTAAAATGTATAACAATAGTCATAAAGCATTTGATGAGGCAAGAAAATTTATTCCTGGAGGTGTAAACTCACCAGTTAGAGCATTTAAAAGTGTTAATTCAACTCCAGTGTTTTTTGAAAAGGGAGAAGGGAGTAAAATGGTTGACATTGATGGTAATGAATATATTGATTGTGTTTCATCGTGGGGACCGCTAATTTTTGGTCATGCACATGAATCTATACTTAAATCTATCACGGAAACAAGTAAAAAAGGAACAACATATGGTGCATCAACTGAGCTTGAAACACTACTAGCTAAAAAAATTGTTGATATGGTCCCATCTATTGAAAAGGTGAGGATGGTTAATTCAGGAACTGAGGCTACTATGAGCGCTATAAGATTGGCAAGAGGTTACACTAAAAAGGAAAAAATAATCAAATTCTCTGGAAACTATCACGGCCATGGAGACAGTTTTTTAATAAAAGCTGGATCTGGTGCTGTTACTTTAGGTCTTCCAGACAGCCCTGGTGTCACAAAAAATATAGCAAAAGATACTTTAATAGCAGATTTTAATAATATAAAATCTGTTTTTAATTTATTCAATGAAAATAAAGAAAATATTGCTGCCGTAATTGTCGAACCAATTGCAGGGAATATGGGTCTTGTAAAACCTCAAAAGAATTTCCTAAACGAACTAAGAAATCTTTGTAATGAGTTTAAAAGTGTCCTAATTTTTGATGAGGTCATGACAGGGTTCAGAGTTGCACCAGGTGGTGTACAACAATTGTATAATGTTAATCCTGATTTAACAACACTTGGCAAGATTATTGGCGGTGGTTTACCTGTTGGAGCATATGGTGGAAAAAAAGAAATCATGAATTTATTAGCCCCAGAGGGGCCTGTTTATCAAGCTGGGACTCTTTCAGGCAACCCGCTTGCGATGTCTGCTGGGCTAACTGTTCTAAATATGCTCGAAAAAGATGTCTATATTAAATTAGAAGAAATTTCAAAAAAAATTGAAAAAGGATGGAATCAGAATATAATAGAAACTAACACCAAAGCACACATTGCTAGAGTTGGATCTATGATGACTTTATTCTTTTCAGATAAAAACGAAATTAATAATTATGAAGATGCTTTAAAATTAGATACAGATAGATATGCAAATTATTTTAAATATATGCTTGATATGGGTGTTTATCTTCCACCCTCTCAGTATGAATGTTTGTTTTTATCATCAGTTTTAGATGAAGAGGATATTGATCATTTAATTAAGTCTAATAAAAAGGCTCTTAAAAAATTAAAGAATGAGTAATATATTTTTAGATACAATAAATGGAAAGAGCAGCTCAAGACCACCAGTATGGTTTATGAGACAAGCTGGTAGGATATTACCATCTTACAGAAAACTAAAAGAAAAATATCATTTCTATGATATGATGAAAAACTCTGAATTAGCTTGTGAGGTTACCCTTTTACCAATAAATGATTTAGATGTTGATAGTGCAATTTTATTTTCTGACATCCTGGTTATTCCTAATGCTTTAGGTTTAGAATTAATATTTACAAAAAATGGGCCTAAATTCACAAATGCGATTACTGAAATCAATCACAATCACTTAAACTTTAACCCTGATAAACTAGTTTATATTTATAAGAACATTGAAAAAACCGTTGAAAATAAAAAAGATACTCCTCTTATCGGGTTTTGTGGAGGTCCACTAACAACTTTTTTATTCATGTTCAGAGGAGATGAAAATCAAAAGGGTTTTAAAAATGCTATCAAATTCTTTTACAATAATAGAAAACAGAGTCTAAAAATTATTGAACAAATAACTGAAGCGTCTATTTTATATGCTCAGAATCAAGTAAAAAGCGGAATTCAATGTTTTCAATTGTTTGAAACTTATTGTGGAAGTATTCCTTATGAACTTTATGAAAATTGCATACTTCCTTTTTCAAAAAAAATACTTAACAGTGCAAAGGAATTAGGATGTCCAACGATATTTTTTCCTAAAGATTTTTCTTTAGGTTTAAAAAGCATAAATAAAGATATCTGTGATTTTGTTAGTATTGATTGGAGTATGTCTTTAGATGATGCAAGAAACCTTGTTGATAAAAGTGTAGGAATGCAAGGGAATATGGACCCTAGAATTTTTTATCAGGATAATTTAGAAATTGAAAAATATTTAGAGTCCCTTTCAAAATTTGGGAAAGAAAACCACGATTGGATCTTCAATCTAGGGCATGGCTTCTTGCCTGATATTGATCATATTAAAGTTCAAAATGTAGTTAAATGGATAAAAACTAAAAACTGGAATAGATAATGAAGGTAAATGATAAACTTATAAAGAAGTATAGTAAAAGTGGTCCAAGATATACCTCGTATCCACCTGCAACTTTTTTTGATAGTAATTTCTCAAATGAGGATTTTAAAAAGAAAATCATACAATCCAATAATGAAAATCCTCAAAACATATCGGTTTATATCCACATACCATTTTGCCCTCAAATATGTCATTTCTGTGGATGTACTACAGAGTCTGGTTTTACTAAGCCTTTTTTGGAAAGATATGTAGATGCTGTCATCAAAGAAATTGATTATGTTGGTAAATTGATTAATAAAAAAAGAAAGTTAACGCAAGTTCATTGGGGAGGTGGTACACCGAATGCCATTTCATACAAGTTTATTGAAAGAATTACTAATAAGCTTTATGATGAATTTACTTTTTCAAAAAACTATGAAATGGCCATAGAATGCAATCCAGCACATTTAGAATTCAGACACATTGAATTGTTGAAAAAATTTGGATTTAATAGAATTTCAGTAGGAATTCAAGATTTTAGAAATGATGTTTTAGATGCAATTAATAGAAAACCATCAAAACATCCTATTTCTGATATAGTAAAGAAAATAAAAGACGAAGGCTTTACAGGAACTAACATTGATTTGGTTTATGGTCTACCATTGCAGACAGTAGATAGTTTCAAAAAGACTGTGGAAAATGCAATAAAATTAGATACTGAAAGAATCGTAACTTTTTCTTATGCACACGTACCTTCAATCCTACCCAGACAAAAAATTCTTGAGAATATTGGCTTTCCAAGTTCTTCAGAGAAGGCACTGATGTATGAAAACTCTTATAAATTATTTACTGATGCAGGTTATGTGTCTATTGGAATGGATCATTTTTCCAAACCTGGAGATGAATTTGAAATTGCATTAAATAATAAGCAACTGCATAGAAATTTTCAAGGATATTGCACAAGAGAAACAACTGGTCAAGTATATGCTTTTGGAGCATCATCAATATCTCAGCTTGATTCAGCTTACAGTCAAAACATAAAAAATGCAGCACAGTATATAAATGCTATTGAAAAAAATGATTTAGCTGTTTTAAGGGGTTATTCTGTAGATAAGAAACAAAAAATTGTAAGAGATGTAATCAACTCAGTAATGTGTAATTATTATTTAGATATTGAAAATATTGCTGAAAAACACAAATCAAGTGTTTCTAAAATAATTGATGTTATTGACTTTAGTGAAGATAAATTTCAAGATTTTATTGATGATAATCTTTTAACAATAGAAAATTATAAGTTAACAATTTTCAAAAAGGGTAGATTATTTACAAGGAACATTGCAATGAGGTTTGATCCTCTTTTAAAACAAAACGTTGGAACATATTCAAATACAATTTAAATGAAGGGATTATTAATGATTAATTTAGGCTCGCCTGACAGTACCTCGATCAAAGATGTCAGAAAATACTTAGATGAGTTTTTGATGGATGAAAGAGTGATTGGTAAAAGTTATTGGTTTAGGTGGTTTTTAGTCAAAGTCATAATTCTTAATACTAGACCTAGAAAATCTGCAAAAGCATATAAAAAAATTTGGTGGAAAGAAGGTTCTCCTCTAATAGTTCTTTCAAAAAGATTATTTGATAAAGTAACAAAACTTGTAAATTTTCCTGTTTCATTAGCCATGAGGTACGGATCAATAAGCATATTCAAGGGCTTAAAAGAGTTGGATGATAAGGGTGTTAAAAATATAACCGTGCTTCCACTCTACCCTCACTACGCGATGTCGTCTTATGAAACGGTTGTTGAGAAAGTGAAATATGAGGTAAAAACTAATTTCCCACATTTAAAAATTAAAACAGTCGAACCATTTTATAATGACAAAAAATATATTGATCTGCTTTGTAAAAAAATAAAGAATACTATTAGTAAAATTAAGTATGATCACATTTTATTTTCGT
This sequence comes from uncultured Bacteroidota bacterium, assembly GCA_902610105.1. The sequence continues at coordinate 4,733 of CACLUN010000029.1, read as the reverse complement.
ACCATGGAATACCAATTAGTCATTTAAAGATTTCTGACCCTACCAATACTCATTGTTACAAGGTTAATGATTGTTGTAATAACCACTCTGACGCTCATAAGTTTTGTTACAAACATCAGGTCCTTGAAACAACAGAATTAGTTATCAAAAAACTTAAAATTGATAAGAATAAATACAGTAATGCTTTTCAATCACGACTTCCTAATGAAGCTTGGCTGAAGCCTTACACTGATGATGAATTAGTTAGATTGGCCAAGGAGGGTAAAAAGAGATTAGTAATTGTTACACCAGCATTTGTTACTGATTGTCTAGAAACATTAGAAGAAATTGCAATGGAAGGAAAAGAAGAGTTTTTAGAGGCAGGAGGTGAAAGCTATCATTATGTACCTTGTCTAAATGATGATGATGATTGGGCCAAATTAATATCTAAATGGTCTAATTAATGAGCTATCTAGTTTTAAAAACTATTCATTTAATTTCAGTGATAGCTTGGTTTGCAGGTCTATTTTACGTTGGTAGGCTATTCATATATTTTAATGAGGCTAAATCATATGAAAAAGTAAAGAAAAAAATTCTTCAAGATCAATTTCTATTAATGACAAAACGTTGTATGTATATTATAACATGGCCATCAGTAATACTATCTACTTTTTTTGGCCTTTACATGTTGCATAGAAATCCTTCGTTAATATACTTAAACTGGATGATTATAAAATTAATCTTTGTTACTGTTTTAATTATTTACACTGTGTACTGTCAAAAAATTTATTTTCAAATGAAAAAAGGTTCAATAAAATTTTCAGATTTAAAACTTAGACTTTGGAATGAATTTGCAACACTTCTTTTAATATCAATAGTTTCACTTGCAGTATTAAAAACCGCTATGTCTTGGCTTAAGGCTTCTGTGATTTTCTTGATGATTGGCATTCTATTGTTTTCACTTATTAAGATTTATAGAAGCTATATAAACTCTAAAACAAATTAAGCTAAAATCCATATTGCTATAAATACATAAAAAATAATTTTAAGGTTTTTAATGTATTTATGTTTGATAAAATTATTAACAAGTTTAGTATTCATTGATGATAGCATAACTACCATCAAAAAAATGATGTTTGCAATTAACCAAAACAATAATCCAAGAATTGAAAATTGAATTTCATAAGACCAACTATTATGAAAAATATAATTTGGAAAAAAAGCAATAAAAAAAATACTTACTTTAGGATTTAAAACATTCATCATCAATCCTGTAATAAAATTAGATCGATTTGTTTTTTTATGTTTACTAATGTTTGAATTTTCATAGTATGTTGACACAGCTAAATAAATAAAATACATAAAGCCAAAGACCTTAATCAACAAAAAGAAATATTCATTTGAATTAATTAATGCAGATATACCAAACACTAATAAAATTGTATGAAAAAATAACCCTGTAGTTAAACCAAGAACAGTTTTGATTCCAGCTATCTTTCCATCAGTTGAACTCTTAAAAAAAACATAAATTATATCAGGTCCTGGGCTTAAGGTTAAAATCAATGCTGAAAATAAAAAAATTAAAAGAGTATCTAATTGCATAATTTTTGAATTAAACTATGAATAATATTTGTTATTATATAATTTTGCAAGCTTAAATGAAGAATATAGATACCCTTTTAAATAATATATCGGAAACCAGAAATAAACTTCTTAATCACACGATATACTCAAAGCTAAAATCAGAACATGCAATAGCTAAATTCATGGAAACTCATGTTTTTGCGGTATGGGATTTTATGTCACTTGTGAAAGCACTTCAGATTGATTTGACAAGTGTTGAATTACCATGGACACCAACAAAAGATAATGTTTCCAGAAGGTTGATAAATGAAATAGTCCTAGGCGAGGAAAGTGATATTGATCAAAAGGCAAACCCTACCAGTCACTATGAGCTATACCTCGATGCGATGGAAACTATTGGGGCCAGCACAGATAAAATCAAAAAATTTGTTTCAAATGTTATTGATTGTAACAATTACAAATTGGCCGTTACAAAATCAGATATTCCTAATGCAGCAGTAGATTTCATGAATTTTACATTTGATGTTATTGACACTAAAAAGACGCATATAATAGCGAGTGTTTTTACTTTCGGAAGAGAGGATTTGATTCCTGATATGTTTATTAATATTGTTAAATCTCTGAATGAAAAACCTGAAAGTAAAACAAACGATTTGCTCTATTACTTAGAAAGACATATTGAGATGGACGGAGATGAACATGGTCCAATGGCATTGAAAATGATTTCAGGATTATGTGGAAATGATAAAGAAAAATGGAATGATGCTATTAAGTATTCAAATGAGGCGCTTAAGCAAAGAATTAAACTTTGGGACTATATCAGCAATCAAATCTAAAACTTATCTCTATTTCTTGATTCTAATAAACTCTCTGGCGGATCAAAGCTATTAATATGATTTTGGGCTATTACTTTTATTTCTTCAACTTTTTCTGGATATTTTTCAGCAATATTGTGTTTTTCTGAGGGGTCCTCATCTAAATTAAATAATAAAGGAGTTTCTAAAACAATTTTTTCATTACTGCCTGGAGGATAATTATATGCACCTTTGATTATAAAATGTGCTTTATATTTCCCATATCTAATTGCATAGACTTCTCTTTCTCTATAAAATATTATTTTATCTCTTTTACTTGGTGAATGATTTAATAAAGTTTGTTTAATACTCACGCCATCAATAACTCTATCGGAGATACTCTCAGCATTGGTAAAATCAACTATTGTTGGTAGTAAATCCATTGTAGAGCCTATTTGATCAATCAAACCCGGTTTTATATCTGCTCCCCAAAAAATTCCTGGAACTCTTTGACCACCCTCCCAGGTCATTCCCTTGCCCTCTCTTAATAAACCAGCAGAACCACCATGGGTTTTAAAAGGTAGCCATGGTCCATTATCAGAACTAAATACAACAATTGTGTTTTTATCAAGGTCATTTTTTTTTAATTCATTGATAATAATACCTATACCATGATCAATTTCTTCAATAACATCACCGTACAATCCTGCTTTGCTCTTACCTAAAAAATCATCAGACGCATAAATCGGAATATGGGGTAAACTATGCGCTAAATAAATAAAGAATTTATCATCTTTTAACTCATTAATTTTCTGAGCAACCTTCTCTGAGAATCTTTTTGTTATGGTGGTTTGATCAACAGGCCTTTCAATTATATCATTATTTTCAATCAGAGGCACATTATAATTGTCGGAGTCAATTGGTATTTTTTTATACTGTGGCCAATAATTATTACCAGGACAACAAGTGACTCCATTAATTGCATTCATATCATTTGAATATGGAATTCCATAATAATAATCAAATCCATTATTAAGGGGTAAATATTTTTGTTTATGACCTAAATGCCATTTTCCTACTGCAGCTGTTTTATAATTTTGTTCCTTTAACTTTTCTGCAATAGTAATTTCGGATTCAGGAATTCCATAATCAGAATTTTCATAAAGAACTCTATATTTTTTACCTATCATGCCATTTCTGATTGGCAACCTTCCTGTCATTAGTGCTGCTCTGCTTGGTGTACAAACACTTGATGCAGAATAAAACTGAGTCCATTTTTGACCTTCGAAAGACATTATATCAAGGTTGGGCGTTTTTATGGTAGGATGACCATAAGAAGCAACATCACCATAACCCATGTCATCAACATATATAATTATAAAATTATAGTCTTTAACACTTTGTTTTTCACAACTAGAGAGTATCAAAACAAAAGTTGATATTGTCAAAAAAATATTTCTCATATAATAAATATATGGAAATTGAATTTTATTAATCATTCAAATAATAACTATATTAGCAACAGATATAAATAACATAAAATGAAAAATATTTTCTTAATAATATTAGCAAGTTTATTTAGTTTTCAATCTTACTCACAACTTCAAAAGGCAAATAAGTTTGCCAAAACAATTACTGCCCAGGAGCTTAAAGATCATCTATACATATATGCTTCTGATGAATTTGAAGGAAGAAATACTGGTGCACAAGGACAAAAAAAAGCTGTTGAGTATTTAAGAAATTTTTACATAGAAAACGAAATTGAACCAGGTGATCTAGATAATAAAGATTACTTTCAAAAAATGAAACTAAACTTAAGGAGAGGAAATGAAGGTGAAGTTAATAGTGAAAATGTTATTGCAATTATTAAAGGAACTGAAATTCCTGATGAATATCTCATTTTAACATCCCATCTTGATCATGTAGGTTATGGAAGGACAGGATCTAGATCCAGAGAAGCATACATTGGAGAAGTAAAAGAGAGAATTCATAATGGAGCTGATGATGATGGATCAGGAACAGTTGCAATGCTAGAAATAGCTCAAGCTTTTAAACAAGCTAGTAAAAAAGGTAAGGGACCTAAGAGAAGTATTATTTTTTTACACGTAACTGGTGAGGAAAAGGGCCTATTAGGTTCTGCATACTATGCGGATAATCCGATATATCCACTTGAAAATACAGTTACTAACCTTAATTTAGATATGATTGGTAGAATTGATCCAACTAGAAAAGGTGATAAAAGAGAATACATTTATATAATAGGTTCTGATCATGACAGCCAAGATTTACATAATTTATCAGAGCAGACAAATCTAGAGACGGTAAATCTGGATTTAGACTATCGATACAATGCTAAAGATGATCCTAACAGATTTT
>CACLUN010000028.1 GCA_902610105.1 uncultured Bacteroidota bacterium | reverse complement strand
TACAATAATGAGAGATCAAGATAGTATAAACTCTGATGGTAAAAAAACAACAATCAAAGGAAAAGGAAGACATGACCCATGTGTAGTACCCAGAGCAGTACCAATTGTAGAGGCTATGGCTGCCTTGGTAATATTAGATTATATTTTAATTAATAATTCCAAAAAATAATGAGAAAAATAGCATTGCATTGGAAAATTTTGATTGGAATGGCACTCGGTGTTTTATTTGGTTTTATACTTAGTAACCTAAGTGGAGGAGGAATATTTATTTCTAATTGGATAAAGCCATTTGGTACAATATTTATAAATTCTTTAAAGCTTATAGCAATCCCTTTAATCTTAGCCTCTCTAATTAAAGGAATTTCTGACCTAAAAGATATTTCAAAACTGTCATCAATGGGTGGTGTTACAATCTTAACTTATTTGTCAACTACAGTAATTGCAGTATCTATTGGTTTACTTTTAGTAAATATTATAAAACCAGGTGATTCAATCTCCGAAAAAACAAGAACAGAATTAATCGAAGCTTATGATTCAGATGCTGAGGAGAAAAGAATGGCTGCTGCTGAAAATAAAGATTCTGGTCCACTTCAACCACTAGTAGATCTTGTACCTTCAAATTTTGTTTCTGCAGCTTCTGATAATAAGAACATGCTACAAGTAATATTTTTTTCAATATTATTTGGTGTATCTATGATTTTAATTCCACCTGCCAAAGCAAAACCCATAAAAGATTTTTTTGATTCATTTAATGAAGTTGTCTTAAAAATAATTGACATAATCATGATGTTTGCACCATATGGTGTATTCGCATTGCTTGCAGCACTAATTGTTGAAGCACCAAATCCTGATTTATTGATGAGTCTTCTAATGTATTCAATAACATTGTTGTTAGGCTTAATATTAATGATCATTATTTACGTTATGATTGTGAAATTAATAACAGGAAGAAACCCTATTTCATTTCTAAAAGGAATTTTACCTGCACAATTAGTTGCATTTTCTACGAGCTCAAGCGCAGCGACCCTTCCTGTAACAATGGATAGAGTACAAAATCATCTTAATGTAGAAAAGGAAGTTTCAAGTTTTGTGCTTCCTGTAGGAGCCACAATAAATATGGACGGTACTGCAGTGTATCAAGCTGTAGCTGCTGTTTTTATTGCTCAAACTTTTGGTCTGGATTTAAGTTTTACGGCTCAGCTTGGAATTATATCTACAGCCACATTAGCATCAATTGGTGCTGCTGCTGTACCAAGTGCAGGAATCATTGTTTTAGTTATTGTCTTAGCACAGGCTGGAATTCCTGAGGCTGGATTAGCACTAATTTTTGCAGTAGACCGTCCATTAGATATGTGTAGAACAGTTGTAAACATTACAGGCGATGCAACAGTTTCAACAATAGTTTCAAAATTTCAAAAAAATCAAAGTTGAGTATTCGAATATCTGAATCTTGGAAAAAAGTTTTAGAAAAAGAATTTGAGGCTGATTATTTTAAGGACATAATACAAAAAACAAAGGAAGAATATTTAAAATTTATTTGTTATCCACCAGGCGCTAAAATTTTTAAGGCTTTTGATGAATGCTCATTTGAAAATCTTAAAGTGGTGATAATAGGACAAGATCCATACCATGGTGAAAAACAAGCAAATGGTTTATGTTTTTCAGTAAATGACTGGATTGAAAATCCACCTTCATTAAATAATATTTTCAAAGAACTAAAAGAAAATTATAACATTACCAGACTAAATAGTGACTTAAGTGATTGGTCAAATCAAGGGGTTCTTCTACTAAACTCAATCCTTACGGTAAGAAGAAAGTTTCCAGGATCTCATCGACATATTGGATGGGAAACTTTTACCGACAATGTGATTAAAATTATATCAAACGAAAAAAGTAATCTCATTTTCATGCTATGGGGAAACTATGCAAAAAATAAAGAAAAATTTATTCATGACAATAACCATCTTATATTAAAGAGTGGACATCCTTCACCGCTAAGTGCTAATAAAGGTTACTGGTTTGGTAATAAACACTTTTTAAAATGCAATGATTTTTTAATTAAGCAAAATATTAGGCCGATAAAATGGGTATAATTTTGTAATTTTAAAGTATGATATTATCAACTTGTGAATTTATTGCTAATAAAAAAATAACTGAAAACCTTGGGATAGCAAGAGGTTCTACTGTTAGAGCTAGAAATGCTATGAGAGACTTAATGGCTGGCTTAAAAAGCGTTGTTGGAGGAGAAATTGAAGAATATACTAAATTGCAAGCTTATGCTAGAGAACAAGCAGTAGAAAGAATGATTGAAGATGCTAAAAATTTAGGTGCTGACGCTGTTATAAATGTTAGAATGACCACATCTGTAGTTATGCAGGGTGCATGTGAAATTTTAGCATACGGAACAGCTGTTAAAATTTCATAGTAAAATGTGGTCAGCAATAATTCTAATTCCAATTCTAATAGCAGTTTGTGCGTTTATCTATGTTCTACTCAACAGATTAGATAAACACGATAAGGAAAAATTTAATAAAAGAAGTAATTAATATGATAAGATTCTTTTCATTTAATGGAACAATTAGTGGTTCATCATTCATATTAAGGTCACTTTTCAGTATTGTACTTTCAATTCCATTTTTTGTTCTGTTTTTTGCACTAATGTTTTCCATAGTTTTTAGCTATATGGATATTGACCTTGCTAATGCAGAGGGAATGAGTATGGCTGAATCAAATGCCTTAGGTGAAAAGGCTGGTCTTAAAATTGCTGAAGATTTTATGCAAGTGGGAGCTGCAGAATGGTTTTCTCAAAACATCTCAGTTTTATGGATTATTGCTATTATTATTTCATTAATTCCAGTTATTTGGTTTGGATTAGCAACATATTACAAAAGAGTTTCTGCACTTTTTTACTCAAATAGATTAAAAGCTTTTCTGTTATTTATTGTGATAGGTGTTAGTCTTGACATTGTTGGTATAACATATGGAAATAATATTTTTTGGATTTGTGAGATAATTGGATTAGTAATCTTTGGTTTCCTACTATTTAGTAATTCACCAATTGGTGAGCATGATGGTTAAAAAAATTAAATTTAACCCCCAATTCTTTTTACTGAATGTCCTTCTGACTCTAGTATTGAAATGATTTTATCTCTCTTATCACCTTGAAAATATATTTCTTTATTTTTTATAGTTCCTCCTATACCTAGCTTATTTTTTATTGGTCTAGCAAGGCTTTTTAAATCTTCTTTATTTAGACCTGAAAAGCCTTTTAAAATTATTACTGGAGTACCTGCTCTGCCTTTAACTGAGTAATGTGCTTCCAGGGTTTGTTTTTTAATACTAGACTTTAGTTTAATTATCTTTTGAGATTCGTAGTCATCTGGCATTAGTGACTTTAAATCCTCTAGTGAGGTTAATTTCTTCATTTACAATACACCTATATCTTTAAGTCTTTGAATTAAGAATTCATGTGCGGTAATATCATCGTACTTTTTTGGATTTTGATCATCAACACAAGAATCTAATACATTTAGTTTCATAGTTCCAATTGGATGAAGAAAGAAAGGAATAGAATATCTTGACTTTTTCCAAAATTCCTTTGGTGGATTAATAACCTTATGAATAGTAGATTTTAATTTATTGTTGGTATATCTTGAAAGCATATCTCCAACATTTATAACAATTTGATCCTTTTCAGCTATTGCGTCAATCCACTCACCGTCATTAGTTAAAACTTGCAATCCGCGTCCATGAGCACCCATTAACAGAGTAATAAGGTTTATATCACCATGAGCAGCAGCTCTTTCAGCTCCTAGTGGTTTTGTTTCAATAGGAGGGTAGTGGATAGGTCTTAAAATACTATTTCCCTTTTGAACGAATTTATCAAAATGATTCTCCTCAAGATCTAAAAACAAAGAAATAGCCCTTAAAACATAAATAGCTGTTTTTTCTAATGATTGATAAACAGTTTTACCAATCTCATTAAACTCGGTAACTTCATCTACAATAATGTTTTTTGGATATCCAAGCTTAGAATATTCAGAATCATCAAGATATTGACCAAAATGCCAAAATTCTTTTAAATCTGCGTGTTTCTTTCCTTTTGCATGTTCTTTACCAAATGAGGTGTATCCTCTCTGACCAGCAAAGCCATCAAGCTCATATTTACGCTTAATTTCATATGGCAAATCAAAAAAAATTTTTATGTATTTGTATATATTTTTGATATCTGAGTCTCTTAAGAAATGTCCTTTCAAGGCTACAAATCCGATATCTTGATAAGCTTTACCTAATTTATTTACAAATTCCTGCTTAAGCGATTGATCATCTGAAAGAAAATTATTTAAATCAACAGACGGGATATTGGGCATTATTATATGTTTAGTTCAGTGTATTTAAGATCAAATGCATCTGCAACAGCCTTGTACACAATATCACCATTAATTATGTTTAGCCCTTTCCTTAATGGTTCATTTTCGTTACATGCTTTTTTCCATCCCTTATTAGCTAATTCAATAGCATAAGAAACAGTAGCATTAGTCAAAGCTTCAGTCGAAGTCATAGGAACAGCACCTGGCATGTTTGCTACAGAATAATGTAAAACATCATCAATAATGTAGGTAGGGGAGTTGTGAGTAGTTGGTTTTGTAGTTTCGAAGCAGCCACCCTGATCGACTGCAACATCAACTAAAACAGAGCCTTTTCTCAAATCCTTGAGCATTAACTTAGTGATTAGACTAGGTGCTTTAGCTCCAGCAATAAGAACTGCCCCGATAACAAGATGAGCATTTTGAATTTCCTTTTCAATATTATACTGGTTAGAAAACTTAGTTTTTACATTTTTAGGCATTACATCATCAAGCTCTCTGAGTCTTTCAAGATTTATATCTAAAATAGTTACATCAGCACCCAAACCGGCTAACATTTTAGCAGACTGAGTTCCCACGACACCTCCTCCTAAAACAACAGCTTTAGCTGGACTAACGCCAGGAACTCCACCTAATAAAATTCCACAGCCTTTTTGATGTTTTTCAAGAAATTTAGCACCTTGTTGAGCTGCCATTCTTCCAGCAACTTCGGACATTGGAGTTAAGAGTGGGAGTGATCCGTCTGAGTTTTCAACTGTTTCGTAAGCTATACAAACTGATTTGCTATCAATCATTGCTTTTGTAAGCTCCAATGATGAAGCAAAATGAAAATATGTATATATGATTTGACCTTCTTTAATTAGGGAATATTCTTTCTTTAAAGGCTCTTTAACCTTAATAATCATCTCAGCTGTTTCATATACATCTTCAATAGTTTCAAGAAGTTTTGCGCCTACATTTGAATAGTCTTCATCTGAGTGTCCACTGCCTTGACCAGCAGAATTTTGAACATATACATCATGGCCGTTTTGAATTAAAGTTTGAACACCTGAAGGAGTCATACCAACTCTATGTTCACTCTCTTTAATTTCTTTAGGTACTCCTATAATCATTGGCTAAAAATAAAACTTATTTGAAAAGATTCGGGTTAATATTCGGAAAAATTTTAAGTGCATTTTGATAATAAACTTTTTTTAATATTTCATCAGAAAGATTTAAACCATATAGTCTCCAGAGACCATGTCTTTTTCTATAATATTCAATATACTCATCATCTGTTTCTAGAACTTGAAAATAGATATAATATTCATCCATTTTATATATATCCTTTCCAAAAAGAATTCTATCCTGATAATCGTCAAAAAATCTTCTTGCAGTACTTGGTTGTCTACCGAGCTCATTAATTACAGCTCCAAATTCTACATACACATTAGTATATTCAGAAAGTTGTTTGGATAGTCTTCCTAAATCATTTCCATACCAACCAAAATGAGCATTTATAAATGTTGTTTTTGGATGTTTTTTAAATAAATGCTCCTGCTCATACATGACTTGGTCAAAAGTGGGGTATTTATCACTAGGTCTAAAACTTCTAGGCTTTTCTCTTGCATGTAACCACCTTTCATTGAATTTATCAATTGGATCAAAAAAAGCTTTTGGTTCACCTGAATGAATCAATACAGGGATATTAAATTTCGCACAAGTTTCCCATATGTGAGATAATCTATCATCATCTACAGGAACACGAATATTTCTAGAATCTCTTAAGGTCAATCCAAGATTTTTGTAAATTTTTAGTCCAATAACTCCTTGATTTACAGCATTTTCTATCTGAATTATATTGTTTTTTTCAAAATCAGGTTTATCAATTTTTGCCAGATCTAAGTTTAGAAAAACTCCAAAACGATCAGGATAATTTTGATTTACATTCTCTAATGACTTAGTTAAATTTAAATCCATCAATTCCTGCTTTCCAGAGAAAGCTCCAAATCCAGAACCACTCAAATTAATTAAATAAGCCATATTCAAACTATCCATTTCGGTTACAAGTTTTGAAAGATCTTTTACTGGCATATCCCAGTGGTGACTATGTACATCGACAAAAGGAAATTTTGATTTATATCTAGGATTCTCAGGAACTACTAAAGTGGAAACAGGGGAGTACTCTCCAATATCCATGACATTACTTTTCTTATTTATACCATCGATAATTAGGTAAGAAATCGCAGATAAAATTAAAACAGTAATAAATATGCCTAAAATGTAGGAAAGAGTCTTTAAAAAGGCTTTCAAAGTCATTTTATTTGAAAGGAATCACAACCTTAGTTAAATCCCATTTTAATGATATGTAGTTAAAAATTGAATCATTTTCAAATTCAATTGTAAATTGCTCAATCTCATTCAAAAGTTTAACAACAGGAACTTTAACAGCTAGGATATCATCAGATTCATTTGGTCTTGAAACTCCGAAATAATTAACATTACTATTAAAAAAGACTTCCCATTCATTTTCACCAGGAATTGTATAGATTGAATATTTTCCAGGGAATAATGTGTTCCCATCAATTGATAAATCTCTATTATTTTCTATGTATGTATGTCTGTTTGCTCCGGTTCTCCAATAATTATCATATGGAACTAAAGCTTCATCGGATTCATTTCCAAAGATTAATCTATCATTTTTAAAAGGACGACTATATGTAATAGAGACATCAGAATCATCTGAACTAACAGTTTCTAATGGACTGACAGGGTTATTAATCACATATGCTGCATATGTTATAAATATAGCTAGAATTGTTAGTAGGGTGTATAAGATCTTTTTTTTCATCTATAATTTAACATAATATATATTATGATTCATTTACTGCTTTATTATTTTCACGGCATTCATACCCTTTTCTCCTTTAATTAATTCAAACTCTACTTTGTCGCCAATTTTTAATTGATCAGGGCATTCACTAAAATGAAAAAAATATGAATCTTGATTTAAAGGATTTTTAATAAAACCGAAACCTTTTTCATCGTCATAAAAAGTTACTTTTCCATTAATGCGATCATCAACTTCATCTTTTTTTGTTGGACTAATAATTATTGAATCTAAACTGATTTGTTCTTTTTCTGCTGGATCCGGTGGTGTGTCAGTAAAATTGCCATTGAAATCTACATATACAAATTCATCCTGTTTAATCTCTCCACGAGCTCTGGCTTCTTTACGAGCAGCCATTTTCTTTCTTTTTGCTTCTCTTTTTTTTGCTTTATTTTTTTCTCTTTCTAATTTATTGAATGTTTGTTGAGATTTAGCCATACAGTTAAATAATGTTTAACAAAAATAAAGATTTTATATGTTAAAATAAAATGTTAATTATTTATGTCTTTTTTTCAAAACATTTACGACATCTTCTATCTTAAATCCCTTGTTTTGCAATAGTATTAAATAGTGAAATAATAAATCTGCAGATTCTTCTAAAAATAATTTAGGATTACTATCCTTAGATTCTATCACCATTTCGACAGCTTCTTCTCCCAGTTTTTGGGCAATTTTGTTCGTGCCCATGTTGAAAAGATTAGAAATATAACTTGATTTATCTAAGTTGTTTTTTCTGTCCTCAATAATATTTTCTAATATATCAATAAAATTATTCGACATGTTTATTTCTTTAAAACAAGTATCATCACCTTTGTGACAAACTGGACCAACTGGGTTTACCTTAATAAGTAAAGTGTCAAGATCACAATCTTCTTTTAATGAAACAACATTTAATTCATTTCCGCTTTCCTCACCTTTTTTCCAAATTCTTTGCTTAGTCCTACTGTAAAAATGAACAACATTGGTTCTTAAAGTTAATCTTAATGATTCGTTATTTAGATAACCTAACATCAATACCTTATTTGTATTGTTGTCCTGTATAACCGCAGGAACTAAGCCATCTTTATTTTTGCTAAAATCTAAATTCATAATCGTATTGGTATATTATTATTTTTTAATTCTACTTTAAGATCTTTTATTCCAATTTCATTGAAATGAAATACACTAGCAGCAAGTGCAGCATCAATATTACCAGATTTAAAGACTTCATTAAAATGTTCAATTTTTCCCGCTCCCCCTGATGCAATAATTGGAATATTAACTATTTGTGATAAATTTTCAAGTGCCTGACAAGCAAATCCATTTTTAGTTCCATCATGATCCATCGAAGTAAAAAGAATTTCTCCAGCACCCCTATCCTCTACTTCTTTAGCCCAGTCAAATAACCTAACATCTGTTTTAACTCTTCCTCCAACTAAATAAACAAACCAATCATTATCAACATACTTAGCATCAATAGCAACTACAACGCACTGTGTCCCAAAAATTGTTGCTAACTGATTAATAAAATCAGGGTTTTTTACAGCATAACTATTTATTGAAACCTTATCCGCTCCACTTTTAAGAAGAACATCTACATCTTCAACAGACTTGATTCCTCCACCAACAGTGAATGGAATATTAATGTTCTCTGAAATCTCATCAGCAAGTTTAGCAAATGTTTTTCTATCTTCTTTTGTAGCAGTTATATCTAAGAAAACAAGTTCATCTGCTCCATTTTTAGAGTAATATTTAGCAAGCTCCACTGGATCTCCTGCATCTACAAGATCTACAAAATTAACTCCCTTTACGGTTCTTGAGTCCATAATGTCAAGACACGGTATTATTCTTTTGGCTAGCATTATCTTTCTATAAAATTTAATAAACTTTTCAATTCTATCTTTTTTTCATAAATAGCTTTTCCAAGAATTGCACCCTCACAACCTGCTTCTTTCAGATCATTTAAGTCTTTAATATTTGAAATTCCACCTGATGCAATCAAAAAAATATCTGTAAATGAATTCAAAATATCTTTATATATCTCTGTAGACGGTCCTTTTAACATTCCGTCTTTGGATATATCGGTTGGGATTACATATTTTATTCCTCTTGAAATATGATATTCTAAAAAATCCATAAGATCATTTCCTGAATCATTAAGCCATCCATTAGTTTTAATCTTGTTATCTAAAAAATCAGCTCCCAAAATTATTTTATCACTTCCATATTTTTCAAACAGATTATTAAAGGTTTCAGGATTTGAAACAGCAATACTCGCTAGTGTTACTTGAGATGCACCTGACTCAAATGCTACTTTAACATCTTCAATTGATTTTAAACCACCTCCAAAATCTACTTTTAAAGCTGTTTTTAAGGCAATTTGCTCTAAAATTTTATGGTTTATAATCTTACTAGACCTAGCTCCGTCTAAATCAACCAAATGAAGAAAACCTATACCATGATCTTCGAATCGCTGAGCTATCTCAAATGGATTAGAGCTGTAAATAGTTTTTTTATTGTAATCACCTTGTGATAACCTTACGCATTTTCCTTCAATAATATCAATAGCTGGAATAATTCTCATTACTAATTATTTATAAAATTTTTAAGGACAACTTCACCTTGACTTCCACTTTTTTCAGGGTGAAACTGAACTCCTATGAAATTATTTTTTTTAATAGCAGAACTATAATTGATTCCGTAATTTGATGTTGCTACGGTAGTTGCTAAAAGCGGCACATAATAACTGTGAACTAAATACATATATTCATTTTCGTTGATTGATTCAAATAGACTAGTTTTTAAACCAAAAATAGTGTTCCACCCTATTTGTGGAACTTTAAGTGTGCTCTTAAATCTTTTTACATTTGAATCAAATATTTTTAAACAATCTGTATTACCTTCCTCTGAAAAATCGCACATTAACTGCATTCCTAAACATATTCCTAATACTGGTTGTTTAAGATTAGGTATAAGCACATCTAAGCCTTTGAACTTAAGCTTACTCATTGCGTTACTCGCCTGCCCTACACCAGGAAATATAACTTTATCAGAACTTGATATAACTTCTTTGTCTGAGGTCAACACACTTTCACAACCAAGTCTTTTCAAAGCATACTTAACACTTTGAGTGTTTCCAGAACCATAATCTATTATTGCTATTCTCATTACAAAACCCCCTTTGTTGAGGGCAGTATTAGTTTATCTTTATTTTTTGAAACTGCTGTTTTTATACACCTGGCAAAAGCTTTAAAAATAGATTCAATTTTATGATGTTCGTTTGCTCCCTCTACTTTTATATTGGCGTTTAACTTGGCACCATCACAAAATGATTTAAAAAAATGGTAAAACATTTCAGTTGGCACATCTCCTATTTTCTCTCTGTTAAACTCTGCATCCCAAACTAACCAACTTCTCCCTCCAAAATCTATAGCAACTTGAGCTAAACAATCGTCCATAGGTAAATTAAAAGCATATCTTTCTATACCTATTTTCTTTCCTAAAACATCCAAGAAAGATTCACCAAGAG
>CACLUN010000027.1 GCA_902610105.1 uncultured Bacteroidota bacterium | reverse complement strand
ACAAAAAAGGTTTTCGATATAAGAAAAATTAATGTTGGGAGGCCCTATACAATTCTATCAAGCAAGGACTCATTAAATAAACCTTTGGTTTTTATTTATCAACCAAACGCCATCGATTATTTAGTAGTCTCCTTGAGTGATTCGCTTTGGGCTGAAAAAAAACAAAAAGAAATTAAATTAAAGGATTTTGAAGCTATGGGTTCAATTAAAAGCTCTTTGGCTGAAACAATGCAAGAATTAAACTTAAGCCCCCTTCTCACAAATGAATTATCTGAAATATATGCATGGAATATTGATTTTTTTAGATTAGAAAAGGGTGATAATTTTAAAATACAATATACTTCTAGATATGTTGATGATTCAACATACATTGGGCTA
The DNA here is from genome assembly GCA_902610105.1 of uncultured Bacteroidota bacterium. The sequence continues at coordinate 10,438 of CACLUN010000027.1, read as the reverse complement.
AACCGAATTCACAATGCATTTTTTGAGCATAGAGGAAGGCCATTTTATGCAATCGAATTTCAAACAGATTCAATACGAGGAATGTTTGAATATTTTGACGATAAAGGTAAAAATTTAAGAAGAGCTTTTTTGTTATCTCCGGTTCAATTTAGCAGAATTTCGTCAAGATATAACCTAAGACGAAAAATTGCATATTATGGACGAGTTAGACCTCATTATGGGACAGATTTTGCAGCACCAGTTGGCACACCTATCAGATCTACTGCAAATGGTACTGTGGTAAAATCTGGATATACAAAAGGTAACGGTTATTATGTTACTGTCAGTCATAACGCAACCTACTCCACACAATACCTTCACATGAAAAAAAGAGGTCTGAAGGTGGGAACATATGTAAAACAAGGTGATAAAATTGGAGAAGTAGGAATGACTGGATTTACATCTGGACCACACGTGTGCTACAGGTTTTGGAAAAACGGTAGACAAGTAGATCCATTAAAACAAAAGCTTCCTGAAGCAAAGCCAATTTCTGATTCGCTTAAAAGAAAGTACTTAACATATATGACACCGATTAAAGACAAACTTGATAGTATGAAATCAAATCTTAACTTTGATGAAAAAATAAATAATACTAATCCATAACCAATGTCTTTACCAAAAATAAATCCTGTTAAAACTATTGCATGGAAAAAATTAATTGCCCGCAAAGACATTCTCAATAAAAAATCTTTAAAGGAATTATTCGATGAGGATAAAAATAGAATAAATCATTTTTCAATAGAATTTGATCAAATAGATGTTGATTTTTCAAAAAACTTAATTGATAAGGAGACTTTCAATTTATTATTAAATCTCGCCAATGAGTCTAAGCTTAAAGAAAGTATTGCAAAATTATTTAGTGGCGAAGAAATCAATGAAACCGAAAATAGATCTGTTTTACATACTGCATTAAGAGATTTCAAGTCAGATACTCAATCAATAATTAATGACAGGAAAAAGATTCAAAATTTATGCGATAAAATTATAAATGGAAAAATAAAAGGACAAACGGGCAAAAAATATACTGATATTGTGAATATTGGTATTGGAGGTTCTGATTTAGGGCCGAAAATGGCAGTAGAGGCTTTAAAATTTTATAAGAATCATTTAAATATTCACTTTATTTCTAATGTTGATGGAGACCACGTAGCTGATATTTTAAATAAACTAAATCCTGAAACCACATTTTTCATTATTGTTTCAAAAACATTTACAACTCAAGAAACCCTTACTAACGCCAATATTGCAAAAGAGTGGATAGTAAACAGTCAAAATACAAATGAAATTAGTAATCATTTTTGTGCAGTTTCATCTAATCTTACTGCTGTTGAAAATTTTGGTATTAGTAAAGATCTTATTTTTAGTATGTATGATTTTATTGGAGGTCGATTTTCAATGTGGGGATCTGTTGGATTATCAATTGCCCTCTCTGTTGGATACGAAAATTTTGAAAAGTTTTTGAAAGGTGCAGGAAAAATGGATAACCATTTTAAAAATGCCTCATTTGAGAAAAATATTCCAGTATGCTTAGCTCTAATTGGAATTTGGAACAGTAATTTTTTAAATGCTGAAACTCAGGCTATAATACCTTATAACGAATCTTTATGTTTTTTACCTAATTACTTACAACAAGCTATGATGGAAAGTAATGGTAAGAATACAGATAGATCTGGAAATAAAATTGAGTATAGTACTGGCAGTATTATCTGGGGCGGTACTGGCACTAATACTCAACATGCATTTTTTCAACTCATACATCAGAGCAATAGATTAATTCCATGTGATTTTATAGGTTTTAAAAAATGTCTTCATGGAAATACGGATAGTCATAATAAGTTGATGTCAAACTATGTGGGTCAAATGGAAGCGTTAATGCTAGGTAAAAACATTGAAGATGTTGTAAATGATTTAAAAATAAATGGAACATCTGAGGAAGAAATTAGTAATGTTTCTGCTTTTAAAGTTTTTGATGGGAGTAAGCCCACAAACTCTATTCTCTTTGAGCAATTAAATCCTGAAAGCTTTGGTATGTTAATAGCTCTTTATGAGCATGTAATATTCACAAAAGGTATTATTTGGAATATATTTAGTTTTGACCAATGGGGAGTTGAATTAGGTAAAGTACTAGCTTCTAAGTTATTAACAGAAATTCAGAGTGGAGAAATTGAAAATCATGATGATTCAACAAAATCTCTTCTGAAAAAACTTAAAAATTAATCTTAGGTATCCCAAAGATTATTTGTTATTAATTTTCTGCAAAAATCTGTTCATAAAATTAATAGTTTATTAACCTAACTTGAGAAAAAAATAACAATATTTGTCACAAATTAAACTATTCTAAAATGAAAAAAATAATCTTCTTTTTTGCAGCCATTCTTATGACTGGGATTGGCTTTGCTCAAAATACGGTATCTGGTACTGTAGTTGACTCTGAGGTAGGAGTCGGTCTTCCAGGTGCTTCAATTGTTGTCAAAGGTACTTCTGTTGGTGTTTCCTCTGACTTTAACGGCGATTTTTCAATTTCTGCTGAATCTGGTGATGTTTTAGTGATATCATATGTTGGTTATGAGTCAGCCGAGATTAGCGTAGATGATTCTAATGCTATTACAATTGAATTATCACCTGAAGATAATATTCTCTCTGGTGTTACAGTATTTGGCACTATAGACTTTGCCAAAGATAGAGAGACACCTGTTGCTGCATCGACATTAAATGCCGAAGAAATTGTAGAAAGAGTTGGAAACCTAGAGCTTCCTCAACTTCTAAATTCAACGCCCGGAGTATATTCAACTATGCAGGGTGCATTTGGAGATGCTAGAGTTAGACTTCGTGGTTTTCAACAAGAAAATATTGCCGTTTTAATTAATGGAATGCCCGTTAATGATATGGAAAATGGTAGAGTATACTGGAGTAACTGGGCTGGACTAAGTGACGTTACTTCTGCGATGCAAGTTCAAAGGGGTCTTGGTTCAGCAAAGCTTCCAATCCCCTCAGCTGGAGGAACTATTAATATTGTTACTAAATCTACAGATTTATCCGAAGGAGGTAAAATTGCTTTCACTGCTGGAAATGATGGATATTTAAAAACTTTAATGACCTACAATACAGGTATTAGTGACAGTGGACACGCATTTTCTGCATCATTTGGAAGAACAGCAGGTGATGGTTATGTTGATGGAACACCTTTTGAAGCCTACTCATATTTCCTAGGATATGGATATAAAAGTGATGATGATAAACATAATTTACAAATTATTGTAACTGGAGCTCCTCAAGTTCATGATACAAGAACGACTAGCTACTATAACATGGCAACCCTTGAAGATTATAGAGATTATGGCATCAGATATAATTATAATTATGGACTTCGAGACGGAGAAGGTTATAACATGAGAAAGAATTTTTATCATAAACCTATTGCTTCTTTAAACTGGGAATTTAATATAAATAACAAGACAAGTATTTCAGCTACTGCATACGGATCTCTGGGTCGAGGTGGTGGTGGAGGTGATCTTGGTAGGAATGGAAGCTATGGATATTTCAGCTCCAGTAGATGGAGAAATCCTGATAATGGCTATGTTTTATGGGATGAAGTAATAAAACACAATAGTGGACTGACCGCTAATTGGAGATATGGATCAACAGCAATGAATGCTGATGCAACGACTGGTCAATATATTGTAAATGACGAAAGCTTCTCATCTAGATCTCAATTCCCGAGAAGAAATGGATGGATTCAAAGAAACTCTATTAATTCACATAACTGGTTTGGTGCAATTGGGAATCTTAAAACAGAGCTTGCTGATAATCTTACATTAGATTTAGGGTTTGATTCAAGATTCTACAGAGGATTTCATTACAGAAATTTAAGAGATCTCCTTGGTTCTGACGGATATAGAGATTCAAGGTATAATGGCGTTCCTAACACATCTGGAGTTGTGGCTGGAACTAAAGAATATAGATGGCCAATCTCAGAAGTTTGGAATGTATTTGGTAATCTTGACGATGAAGAAAAAATTGATAGAAATAATGTAGGTGTTGTAGATTATTTTGGATTGTATTTTCAGCTTGAATATTTAATGGATGATGTATCAATTTTTGTACAGGGTTCCGGCTCTAGTAAAGGATACAGTCGTGAAGAATTTTATCTTTACGGTCCAGGTGATCCATTGCAATATTCAGAAAAAGTAAATCTTGAAGGTGGGTCAATAAAAGGAGGTGCAAATTGGAATATTGATGCTCAAAATAACATATTTGGTAATGTTGGGATTTTCTCAACTCAACCAATTATCCACTCAGTTTTCCAAAATTATGATCAAATAGCTACACCTGAGGATAAATTACTTAATGAAAAAATTGTTGGACTTGAACTTGGATATGGATATAGATCCAAAACGTTTGATTTTAACTTGAATTTATACAATACAACATGGACAGATAGATTTTTGTTTGAAAATGTAACAATTAATGGGGAAAGAGGTGAAGCTAATTTTACTGGAGTAAAACAAGTGCATACAGGGATTGAGTTTGATGGAGTATGGCAATTAAGTCCTTTTGTTGAACTTTCTGGAATGTTTACAATAGGAGACTACGCTTATTCTGGGAATGTAACTGATGATGCAGTTACATCAAATAACTCTAATGTTAGCATTGGTTCTGCCACTCTTTACCTGGATGATGCTAAAGTTGGTGATACTGCACATACAACTGCTTATTTGGATTTAACGGTAAATCCAACTGACAATTTCAAATTTAATTTAGATCTTTTTCATGCAGACAAATTGTATGGATCTGTAAATGCAGAAGATTTTGATGAGCCTGGAGTTACAAATATGCGTATGCCATCATACGAAATATTTGGAGCTGGAGCTTCTTACAGATTCCCAATTGGTTCTGATTACATTTACATGAGACTAAATGTAAATAACCTATTTGATGAAGAATATTATCAGGAATCTGGTAATAATTATGGACCTACTGATAGAGATGGTATCACATATAAGGGTATCAATATTGATAACAGAGTTGTACCTGGTTGGGGGAGAACTTGGAATTTTGGAGTTACTTATAGGTTCTAAAATCTTACTTTAATAAATAAAAAACCCTTCTAAATTGAAGGGTTTTTTATTTTAAACCTTTTACAACTATAACAAACTCACCTTTCAATTTTTTGTTTTTATAATTATCAATAATATCTTTTATTTTTCCTCTTTGAGTATCTTCAAATATTTTGGTTAATTCTTTTGAAATAGAAATCTCCCTTTCAGGACCAAAATATTCATAAAAATCTTTAAGTGTTTTATATAATTTGTAAGGTGACTCGTAAAAAATCATAGTTCTTTTCTCAGATGATAATTCCTGTAATCGTGTCTTTCTACCTTTTTTTACAGGTAAAAATCCCTCAAAAGTAAATCTCTCAGATGGGAGACCACTAATTACTAATGCTGGTATTAAAGCAGTTGGACCAGGCAAACATTCAACATCAATATTATTATCAATACACATTTTAACAATCAAATAACCAGGATCAGAAATACTAGGTGTACCTGCATCTGAAATTAAACCAACCTTGGTCCCTGATTGAATTTCAATAATTACTTTTTCAACTTTTGAATGCTCATTAAACTTATGAAATGATTTGAGAGGTTTTTTAATTTGTAAATGATTCAAGAGTTTTAAACTTCTTCTTGTGTCCTCACATAAAATTAAATCTACATCTTTAATACATTCTATAGCTCTTAATGTTATATCATCAAGATTACCTATTGGAGTCGGTATTAAAATAAGTTTTGACATTTAAAATTTATATTTGTCTAAATTAATAACTTATCTAAGAAAATTAACTTAAATAAAAATTATTGGGGAGAATTGAAGTCATATGTGGGTCAATGTTTTCTGGAAAAACTGAAGAGTTGATTAACAGAATTAAAAGTTCAAACAAAAGCTTTAAAGTTTTTAAACCTGATCTTGACACTAGAAATAAAAAAAATATAATTGAGTCTCACAGTAAACTTGATATTGAAGCTACTACAATATCAAATCCTAATGAAATATTAAAGTATAAAAATAAATTTGATATTATTGGTATTGATGAGGCTCAGTTTTTTTCATATGATATTGTTGATATTTGTAACATTTTAGCCAATTCCGGTGTTAGGGTTATTGTTGCTGGCTTAGATATGGATTATATGGGTAAACCGTTTGGTCCCATGCCTTTTTTAATGGCTATTGCAGAGGATGTAATAAAAGTTCACGCTGTTTGTAGTGAAACTGGAGATCCTGCCCTTTACAGTTACAGAAGGGTTGAAAATAATGAAACCATAATGATTGGAGAAAAGAAAGAATATAATCCCCTTTCTAGAAAAGCTTATATTTCAAAAGTTAATAAAAAATAATTCATTGAGTTACCAAGGGACACAGATCACAATAAGCCTCAAAAATTTAAAAGCTAATTTGTCTTATATCAAAAGTAAAGTTGATAATTCTACAAAAATTATGTGTGTTGTAAAAGCTTTTGGATATGGATCAGAGCCCATAAAAATTAGTAAGTTTTTAGAAAAAAATGGTGTTGATTATTTCGCTGTAGCATATGTAAATGAAGGTATAGTCTTAAGAAACTCAGGAATCAAATTACCAATATTAGTTCTCCACCCTCAGATTGATGATTTTGATGAAATTATTAGATACAATTTAGAACCAAATATTTATTCATTTAGAATACTAAAAGCTTTTTTTAAAAAATCTAAATCACATCCATTCCATTTAAAATTTAATACAGGTTTAAATAGATTAGGGTTTAGTATAAATGATATTGATGAATTATATAATATTTTAAATGGACAAGTAAACATAAAATTTCTGCTTTCTCACTTAGGAGCATCTGAGGACAAAAAAGAAAAAAATTATACTGAAAACCAAATCAGTTTGTTCGAGAAAATATCTGCTGAGATGGAAAATAAATTTGAAAGAAGTTTTAAAAAACATCTCTTAAATACATCTGGAATTTTAAATTATTCCAAATTTAAGTATGATATGGTAAGAACAGGAATTGGCCTTTATGGATATGGAAATGACAAAAAGTTTAGCAAACATTTAAAACCCGTTTTATCACTAAAATCGGTTATTTCTCAGATCCATAGTATAAAAAAGGGGGAATCAGTTGGATATAACAGAGGTTTTATTGCTAAGAAAAATTGTAAGATTGGAATTATTCCTATTGGACATGCAGATGGAATTAGCAGAAATCTAGGAAATGGTAAGGTTGGTTTTCTAATTAAGAACAAAATTGCCAAAACTGTTGGTAATATATGTATGGATATGCTCATGTTAGATGTAACTAATATTAATTGCTACGAGGGAGATGAAGTCACAATAATTGATGATAAAATTCAAACAGCAGAAGATCTTGGGGAAAAAATCAACACCATTTCATATGAAATATTAACATCTCTTTCCTCAAGAATAAAAAGGACAATCGTAAATATTTAGTGGTATTTAAAATTGCGTGAGATTCATATTTATTTAAATTTGCTTATAATTTTAAAATGAATTTAGCTGTAATTGGTGCTACTGGTCTCGTTGGTGAGGAAATCTTAAAAGTTCTTCAAGAAAAAAAAATTAAAATTAATGAACTTACCCTTGTTGCATCAAATAAGTCAAAAGGAAAAACAATTAACTTTAATAACAATAGTTATAAAATTATTTCAATAGAGGAAGCTCTAGAAAAAAAACTCGATGTAGCTATTTTTTCTGCCGGTAAAGAATTATCATTAAAATGGGCAACAAAATTCGCTAGTTATGGGGTTACTGTAATTGATAATTCATCAGCTTGGAGAATGGACAAAACCAAAAAGTTAATTGTTCCAGAAATAAATGGTGAAGAATTAAACTTTGAGGACAAAATTATAGCAAACCCAAATTGTTCAACTATTCAAATGCTTATTGCTCTGGCTCCAATTCATTTTAAATATGGAATTACCAGAATTATTGTATCAACCTACCAATCGATAACAGGAACAGGTAGGATTGCTGTCAACCAGTTAAATAATGAATACAATGAAATTGAGGGTGAAATGGCTTATAAATATCAAATTCACCAAAATGCAATACCTCATTGTGATGATTTTGAAGAAAATGGTTATACCAAAGAGGAGTTAAAGCTGATAAATGAAACACATAAGATTTTAGATTCTAATATCTCTGTTACAGCCACAGCTGTTAGAGTTCCAATTGTTGGAGGTCATAGTGAGTCAATAAATTTAACATTACATAGGTCATTTCAAATTGATGACATTAAAAAATTATTGTCAGAAAGCACTGGAGTTAAATTACAAGATGATCCTAAAAACTTTAAGTATCCAATGCCAATCTATGCAAAAGGCAAGGATGATGTTTTTGTAGGTAGAGTAAGAGAAGATTTTTCTTGTGAAAATAGTTTAAACCTTTGGGTTGTAAGTGACAATTTGAGAAAAGGTGCTGCAACGAATGCAATACAGATTTTACAATTGATAAAGTCAAAAGGGTTTATTAATTAATAATCAAAATCCTCCATAAACTTAGTAGTATAAACTCCTTTGATATAATTTGGATTGTCCATCAATTTTCTATGAAATGGAATTGTTGTTTTTATTCCCTCAATTATAAACTCATCAAGAGCTCTTCTCATCTTATTTATAGCTTCATCACGTTTTTGATCAGTAGTAATAATTTTAGCAATCATTGAATCATAATTTGGAGAAATGGTATATCCGCTATAGACGTGAGTATCAACCCTTATGCCGTGCCCCCCTGGTAAATGTAAATTAGTAATTAGGCCTGGCGATGGTCTAAAATCATTCTCTGGATCCTCAGCATTAATTCTGCATTCAATGGAGTGCAATTTAGGATAGTAATCATTTCCTGAAACCTTAACCCCAGCTGCTACTTTTATCTGTTCTTTAATTAAATCATAATCAATAACTTGTTCGGTAATTGGATGTTCAACCTGTATTCTTGTATTCATCTCCATGAAATAAAAATTCCTATCATTATCAACTAAAAATTCAACAGTTCCAACACCTTCATAATTAATAAACTTAGCAGCCTTGATGGCAGCTTTACCCATTTTCTGCCTTAATCTTGAAGTCATGAATGGTGAGGGTGTTTCCTCAGTTAACTTTTGATGTCTTCGCTGAATTGAGCAATCTCTTTCAGAAAGATGACATACATTTCCAAACTGATCAGCTATAATTTGTATTTCGATATGTCTTGGCTCTTGAATAAGCTTTTCAATATACATATCATCATTTCCAAATGCAGCAGATGCTTCTTGTTTAGCTGATGACCAACTCTTTTTAAAATCTTTTTTATTCCAAACAGCTCTCATCCCTTTTCCACCTCCACCTGCTGAGGCTTTTACCATTACTGGAAAACCAATTTTTGATGCTATAGTTATAGCTTCATCTTCATTTTCGATTGCACCTCCAGATCCAGGTATTGTTGGTACTTTAGCTAAGTTCATGGTTGAAACTGCTGTTGCTTTATCTCCCATTTTTTCAATCATTTCAGGTGATGGACCTATAAACTTGATCTTATGTTCAGAACATATCTTAGAAAACTTAGCATTCTCAGATAAAAATCCATAGCCAGGATGAATTGCGTCGGCATTTGTAATTTCTGCTGCAGCAATGATATTAGATATCTTTAGGTATGATTCATTGCTAGGTGCTGGTCCAATACAAACAGCTTCATCAGCAAAACGTACGTGTAAACTTTCTTCATCAGCTTTAGAATATACAGCGACTGTTTTAATGCCCATTTCTTTACAAGTACGAATTACGCGTAGAGCTATCTCACCTCTGTTAGCAATTAGAATCTTTTTGAACATATAATGATTATGGTTCGATTAAAAATAAGGGTTGATCAAACTCTACTGGCGAAGCATCTTCAACAAGTATTTTAACAATTTTTCCTGAGATATCAGATTCAATCTCATTAAATAATTTCATAGCTTCAATAACACACAAAACATCACCTTCTCCAACTGTATCACCTACATTTACGAAAACATCTTTATCCGGCGAAGGTTTTCTGTAAAAAGTTCCGATAATAGGTGATTTAATAATTTTATATGAGTCATCTGATGATAAATTTTCATCTAATTTAGGTATAGGAATTTGAGTTGATCTGACTTCAACCTGGGGTACAGTTTGAATTTGGGGAGGTGACGGTTGTTGAATTAATGGTGTTGATGCTTCTTTAATGGATGATTTAGACCCTTTAATATTGATCTTGAAATTATTATTCTCAATATTAACCTCAGCAACATCTGTCTTTGAGACAAACTTAATAAGTTGTTGAATTTGTTTAAAATTCATAATTAGTTTATTTGTGAAGTAAAAATCGAAAAAAAAATGAGAAA
>CACLUN010000026.1 GCA_902610105.1 uncultured Bacteroidota bacterium | reverse complement strand
CAATTGAGGACGGATTAATATGATCGTACAAATATTTAATTAAAGATCTTGGTTTGTTGTGTTTATAGTATGCACCATAAATAAGGTTAACACCCATAATACCTAAAAGCTCTTGCTGGGATTTAGCATCATTTACGTGAAATCTAATATGCATTTGAATTTCACTGTAATCATCGCAACTATCAGTCTGAAATTTAATACCCATCCATCCATGACCTTTAAATTTCTTCGCAAAATCAATTGTAGCAACTGTGTTTGCAAATGAAAAAAACATTTTATCAGGATTATCCTCTCTACTTACACGATTTTCAAGTAAACTGATTTCATGGTTTAACATTTTAGTTAACCTTGACTTAGTAACAAATCTGTTGTCCTTCTCCTCACCATATATGGCATTACTAAAACCTTTATCGTATGCACTCATGGTTTTTGCTATAGTACCGGAAGCTCCACCAGACCTAAAAAAATGTCTGGCAACTTCTTGACCAGCACCTATTTCAGCAAATGTTCCATATATGTTATCGTTTAAATTAATTCTAAGAGCTTTGTCCTTTGTAGAAAGGATTTTTTCAAATTCTTTATCTCCCTTTAATGAAACTACCATTACAATAACTCTTTACAAATTTAATAACTCTCATTAATAACTACATAGAAAAAATTTTAAATTTGGTAAATTATAATGAAAATAACTTTCTTAGGAACTGGAACGAGTACAGGAATTCCCACCATTGGTTTAAAAAGAGAATCATGTTTAAGCTCAGATAAAAGAGACAATAGATTAAGATCTTCAATATTAATTGAATACAAATCAAAATCTATTTTGATAGATTGTGGCCCCGATTTCAGGCAACAAATGCTTAGAATAAACAAAAAATAAAATTGACGCGATCTTTTTTACGCATGAACATGCAGATCATACTGCAGGGTTAGACGATGTTCGTCCAATTTCGTTTCAATCAGGAAAAAATTCCAATATTTGCTCACCAACGAGTAGTTGAAAATTTAAAAAAGAGATTTGATTATTTATTTGATAAACAGGGCGATTATCCTGGTTCCCCACACGTATATCCAAATGTAATTAGAGAGGGTGAGATCTTTAAATTTGATAATATATCTGTTGTACCAATTACTTATATGCATCATAAACTACAAGTTTTTGGATTTAGAATTGAAAACTTTGCTTATGTTACTGATTTGAAAGAAATTGAAGAATTAGAACTTGATAAATTACGTGGTCTCGACACTCTAATATTAAACGCGCTTAGACACAAAGAACATTATTCTCATATTAGCTTAACCCAAGCCCTTGAGATAGTTGAAAAAACTAAAACCAAAAAAAACATACCTGACTCATATTGCACCTGACATGGGATTACACTCTGATACAGAGAAATTACTTCCTGATTCTGTATCTATATCATATGACGGCTTAGAATTATTAATTAACAATTAATATTTTTTCATAAAGCCAATCTAAAAAAAATGATTTTAAATTTTCCTGATTAACTTCGTGCCCTTGATCAAAACTTTCAAATACATAATCAATATTATTATCATCTAATATCTTATTTGTTTCAATTGATTCATTGTATGGGATTACCTCATCATTGATACCATGAGAAATATAAATAGAGCTATTATTTTTTTTTTAAGCATATCAAGTCTTTTTCTACATATCCACTTAACGCAACAAGATTTTTAATTCTTGATTCTGAACATTGAACAATTCCATGGCCAAGTATTGCACCTTGACTAAACCCAATAAGTGAAATTCTTTTACTATCACAATTAAATTTTTTAATGAAATAATCAATTTCATTGATTAATTTGTCTCTTATAAATTTAGCTTTCTTGATATCAAAATTCTTTACAGAACCGTCATAATATATATTGTACCATGCATATGAGTTTGGAAAAAAGTGATAATGGTGCGCGTAGTGAAATTATCGTTGAGTCTTTGGGAAGTAAATTTGCAAATGAAAAAAAGGTCTTCCTCGTTGCTTCCATAACCATGTAGTAGTAAAATTAATGGAGAATTTATTATTGGTGATTTTTTATGTAGATAAAAAAAAAACTAGTTTCCAAGTACTTTCACTAAATTATTAGAAATAATTCCGTAAGCTTTTCCATTTAGTTTAGAATTAATGAAACAGCTGTTTTTTGATTTTGAAATAATATTCTTTTTAATGAAAGTATATTTATATTCAGGGTCAAACAATGATAAACAAGCATTTTGACCAATATCAATATTAGTATTTTTGATTCCGAAAACATTTTTACCTCTAGTTAAAATATCAATTGATTTTTCAACTTTAAAGATTGAGTTGAGGGCACCAAAAAATAGATTCTAACCCTGTAGATCCAAAAAAAAATGAGTTTTCAAAATCAGTTTTTTTGTTATCAATATCAATTGGCGAATGATCAGAGGTTACAAAATCAATTGTTCCATCATTAACCCCTTTTATCAATGCTTTTTTATGTCTATCGTCTCTTATGGGTGGCATTACTTTGAACCTTGTATCAAAATCTTTAAGTTTTTCATCATTAAAAAAAAGATTGTTTATGGATACGCTACATGAAACATTCAATTTATTTTTCTTTGCCTCTTTAATTAATTTTACAGATTCCTCAGTTGATATGCAAGGAATATGAATTTTTCCACCGGTGTAGTCCAAAATTTTGAGATCTCTCTTTAGCATTAATTCCTCTGAAAGAGATGATATCCCTTTCAATCCATAATTTGTACTAACGGTCCCTTCATGCATTTGCCCCTGAGGACACAATGATTTTTCAAATGGAAATGATAGAATAAGTCCATCAAAGTTTTGAACGTATTGTAAAGCAATTTTTAAAAGATTCGGATTAAGCAAAGGTTTTTTATAATCATAAAACCCAACAGCACCTGACTCATACATTTCATAAAGATCTGCTAATTCCATTGATTTAGCCTCTTTGGTTAGACATCCAAGCGGGTGAATATTCACAGGAAGATTCTGTGATTTTATGTATATAATATCAGCTTTTGTATCTAAATACGGACTAGTTTCTGGATTTAAAACCACATCAGTAAAACCAGAAAATGCAGCGGTCTTTGATCCGTTGAATAATGTTTCTCTTTCCTCTAAACCAGGTTCTCCAAAACAAACGCTTGAATCAAACCATCCTGGGGAGATATGAAGATTTCTTAAGATAATTTTTTCTTTAACTTTTGAGTCTGAAATTTTGGTGGATATTTCTTGTATTTTTCCTTTATCAATTAAAATATCTTGGGTTTTGCCATTGAATTTACTCTTGGCATCAACGATTTTTGCAGACTTTATTAGTATTGACATATTAAGTCAATTTGATGCAAATATAGTCATCATTTTTAAATATTATCAAAATCCCTCATACATACCTAATCCAAAGAGTGAAAAATCATATTTTACTGGATCATGTTTATCAAAAGATCTGAGTTGATTATCTAACTCAATTAATGTTTTTATATCATTTTGCTTTCTTTTTATTAAACCTAATTTTCTGGCAACTCTTCCAGTATGAACATCAAGGGGGCATGATAGCCTTGATTTAGATATTTTTTTCCAAATTCCAAAATCTACATTTTCATCATCCCTAACCATCCATCTTAAAAAAATATTTATTCTTTTGCATGATGAGCCTTTTAAAGGGTTTGAAACATGTTTTTGAGTTCTTTTTTCATGCTTAATCGAGAAAAAATAGATCTCTAAATTTTGAAATTTCATTAAATAAAAAGTCATCTTTATTTTTTGTTAAAAATACATTTTCTAAACCATCATGATTTAAGTAAATATTTTTTAGAGATATTATAAAAAAACTGGAAATCGGTGGTATTGAACGTTCTGTGAACAAAATTCAATTTTTTTATTTCATTTTTTGTTGAGTTCATTATAAATTCATGTGGGGAATAATCTAAAAGCTCCATCATTTTTTTTGAACTTTTGATTATAGATTTTCTATTGCCCCAGGAAATTATACTAGTTAAAAAAGCAGAAATTTCGATGTCCTCTTTTTTATCAAATAAGTGTGGTATTTGAATTGGATCATCCTTAATAAAATCAAAGCAATTGTATTGCTGATATTTTAATTCAAGAAAACTTTTTAAATTCTTACTTTTTTGACCACTTACCATCCTTTAAAACCAAACATTTACTAGCAATTTTTGAGAATTTTTCATTGTGGGTTACCAATACAATCGTAACTCCTAATTCTTTATTAATTTTTTTAAAAAGTTCCTGAATTCTTTTTGCATTATCAGAGTCTAAATTTCCTGTTGGTTCATCAGCTAATAATAAGGTTGGGTTGTTAATTAGTGCTCTAGCTACAGCAACTCTTTGTTTTTCACCACCAGAGAGAAATTCTGGTTTTTTATTTAATATTTTATTTATATCAAGTATACTTGAAAGTTTTTCTAAATTCTTTTTGGATTCATCACTATCAAATTTACCAATCATACTTGGTAAAAGAATGTTTTCTTCTGCAGTCAATTCAGGAAGTAATTGGTGAAATTGAAAAATAAAACCAATTTGCTTATTTCTAAATGATGATAATTCATGATCGTTGAGCTTTGTTAAATCAGTTTTTTCAAATAATATCGATGTTTTGTTATTTTCATCAAAACTCTCAATTGTACCTAATATATTTAAAAGGGTAGTCTTTCCAGCTCCTGACGGCCCAACAATTGAAATAAAGTCACCTTTTTTTATTTTCATAGAGAGGTTATTTAAAACAATTTGGTTATTGTAAGATTTATAAAGATTCTTAATCTCAATCATTTTTTCTTAATTTATTAAAATCTATTAAATAATTAACTCTTAATGATAATTGGTGTTCAATGGGTATGTCAAAAAGATTTTTTAAACTCTTGTAATAATTCAAACTTGATTGATCATCTCTATTAAAAATTTGATTTTTATATTGAAGTGTCACCGTACTCCCAGGTGAAAACCACCAATCAAATGTTAAATCTACATTCCATAAGTTAAAGTTAGTGTTTGGATCATTTCTTAAAAGCGAATAATCAACAATTTCTCTTTGACCATTTTCAAGAAGTTTATATAATACTTGATCATATTTTGCAACACTCCAGAAATTTCTAAACTTTAATGCTAGATATTTATAGTTATCGATATTATAAGTTAGATCAATCGAGTTTTCAATTGATTTAACTAATCTTTCTCCAAAATGTATATCATTATTTCTTTTCTGTAAAAAGCCAACATCATCACCTTTTTTCTCAGACTCTGATCTAAAATTTAATGTTAATTTATTTGATGCCCTGTATTTTGCATTAAACCTCAGTCTATTTCGATAAGTATTTTCATCAAATTGTTTGTTATTGTATCCATTAGATTCAAACTCAAAACCATAAGAAAAAATTGTTGTTATTGTTAGTATTAAAACCAAATTCAAGTCCATAATTTGCTGGTTCAATTAGATAACTATCCTCAGTTCTAGTTTCATAAAAATTTCTATTTGAGCCTGTATAATCAAAAACTATTTGAAAATTTACAAGTTTTTGAGTTTGAAAATCATGACTAAATCTCCAACCTGAACCTGTTCTTAAAAAATCATGAAATCGAAATCTGTTGTTTAAGAAAAATCGGCTGTTGTAGCTCCTTAAAAAACCTATTTTCTTTAGCCATCTTGTAATTTATACCAATTCTAAATGCTTGAGCATTTTTTAAGTTGAATATCCCTAATTCATTTTGATTGTAGTACTTGTCAATACCGCCCCATCCAAGCGAAAACCTAAAATTACCTCTCAGTTCGCTTATGTTTATCGCTCCCCTAAAACCCTTTTTTATCTGAGAATCTTGGAGCATAGCTTCGAAAAAAATGTGATTTAATATTAAAATTTCTTTTATCGTCAAATAAGTCTATAACAAGGGCAGAGGCATTGCCATTTAGCCCTGATGATCTATTAACATTTGTATTTAAAAAACTTATTGATGAGTAATCATTTATGAGTTGTTGGCTTAGTGATAATACATTATAATTAGTTAAAGGTGAAATTATTTCTCTTCTTTTGGAATTATCAGATATATTTTCAAAATACGCATAGGCTTTTCCAGTTATTGCATTAATAAATCCGATACTTAACTTACCATCAGTTGTTCCTGTAACTTTTATTGAATTGATCAAATCTGGTTTTTCATCATATCTTATTAACTCCTCATTTTCATTTAAATAATCATCGTCATCAAAATTAATGTCCTGTCCAATTCTCCTGCTGTAGAAAAAGTTTCCACTACGATATCCTATTCCATCAGCTTTTTCAAATAAATCTGCTCCCTCAGTAAAAAAAGCTCTTTTTTCTGAAAATTGTTGTTCAAATGGGCTGAGATTTAATTCTCTATCATCAAATGAAACCTGACCAAAGTCAGGAATTAATGTCATATCTAAAGTAAAACTGTTATTAATTCCATACTTTAAATCCATTCCTGCTGAATATGATGAAGTCGACTTTAGACCTTTCTGTGCATTAACAGAGGACTGTAAATATGGGTAGAAGAATAGTCTTGTTGGTGGTTTAATGTTTTGCAAGTTTTTTAGAAGACCCATAGATTCATGATATTCAAATACCTTTGAATCAACAGGATTCCAAGTATATCCATTGTCATCAAGATCCGGCATTGATCTTCCAAAATTCAATCCCCAATTTTGAATATCTTTTTCTGGAAATCTGATTGCACTATATGGGATGATAAATTCAGCTGACCATCCATCATCATTTACATTCATTTTAGCATCAAAAACTGTATCATAATTAAGGCTTTCCCCACTAAATTCCCCAGAGCTGAATGAATCTCCAATAGCACCTGAGCTTGTAATAATGAATCCAAAATGGTTTAATCTGTCATCATAAGTGTCTAGAGATATCCAAAAGGATTCACTTTTTATACCAAAAATTTTATCTCTGGGACTAAATTCACTTGGAATATTCTTTGGATCTGGATGATTTAATTGCGCACCAACATACAAAGCGTTATCATCATATCCAAAATAAACTTTTGAATCATACTCTTTAGGTATTTTTTCTCCAGCCTTAGTTTCGGGCATCATAAGAGTAAAATTTTCAGCAGCTTTTATATTTAACCATTCTTCATCCGAAAGTATTCCGTCAATTTTGGGAGCTTCAATGAATCTGTAAGCTTCAAAACTTTTTCTTTCTTGTGAATAAACATTAAAAATTGAGATTAATAAAATGATATTAAATAATGCTTTCATGAATCGCAGCAAATATACTTACAAAAGATAGATTTTAACCTTACAAGCATATTAAAATTGTTGGATGAAGATGTGCTATTTCTTTTTTTTAAGACTGTTGTAGTCAATTAGATAATTTAATCTCAGTGATAACTGGTGTTCTGATGGCGTATCAAATAAATTTTTTAGACTATTGTAGTAATTTATGCCTGATTGATTATCTCTGTTAAAAATTTGATTTCGATACAATAAAACCATATTACTTCCTGGAGCAAACCACCATTCAAAATTTAAATCTAAATTCCAAATGTTAAAATTTGTATTTGGGTTTTTATTTAGGATAGAGTTGTCAACTTCTTCACGAGTACCATTATTCAACAATTCAAAAAGTTTTTCTTTATAATTAGCTACACTCCAAAAATTTCTAAACCTCAAACTTAATGATGTATCTCTGTTAAAGTTGTACTCCATTCTTAAATTATTTTCTATTGATTTTATTTGTCGAACACCAAAATAGATTAGTCCATTACTTTTCATTAAAAAACCAATATCATCATTTATTTTTTCTCTTGATGTTCTAATATTCATTGAAAGTTTCTGAGATATACGATAATCTATATAGAATCTAAACTCATTTTGAAATTTATTTTCGTCGAATTGATAATTCTTATAATTTGTAAAAATATAATCAGTACCAAAAGAGAATTTCTTCGTATTATCTGAATCAATTCCAAAGCTAGTTGTTAGTAACGATGGATCTAAAATAAATCTATCTTCTGTTCTGGTTTCATACCAATCTTTTAGCCTTGAGACTCCTCTCAATCTAATTGAGAACCGCCACAGATTATTGGTTTGAAAAGTTGTCCATAGGCTAAAACCACTTCTATTTTTAATATTACTGTCGTATCTTGTTTGATATCCTAAGTATAGTCCACTTTGGAAGCTTCTAAAGTATTTATTTTTGTTTAAGATTTGATATGACACTCTTGAGCCATATTGAATAAAGTTTCGCCCATTATAAAATCCTATTTCATTCTGATTATAATATCTATCAGTTGCATTAATATTTAAATAGTACCTAAAGTTGCCCTTAAGCTCTTCAATTGTTATAATTTTTTTTTCACCACTTTTTTGAGATAACCTTGGTGAGTAGGTCTTATAATAATATCCTTTAAAGCTAAAATTCCTTTTATTGTCGAATATATTAGCCATAAAAGCATAGTTATTTGCATCTTCAAAGCTGGACTCTCTACTGAGATTTCCATTTATAAATCCAATTGTAGAATAGTCATTTAGAATTTTTTGAGATAATGATAAAACATTAAAATTAGTTAAGGGAGTTATAAGTTCTTTTCTAATATTATTATTGCCATCACTAATAAAAGCAATTGATTTGTCAGTTATTGCATTTAATAAACCTATACTTAGATTATTATTTGTAGTTCCAGTTAACTTTATTGAATTTAAAAGTTTGGGAGTATCATTAAAACTTAAAAGCTTATCCCCAGCACTAAGAATTTCATTTTCATCAATTTCTGTACGTTGACCGATTCTTCTGCTATAAAAAAAACTTCCGCCTCTATATGAAGCTCCATCTACAATTTTAAAAAGGTCAGCTCCCTCAGTAAAAAAGGGTCTATTTTCATCAAATTCTTGTTCGAATGGAGTAAGGTTTAATTCCTCATCATCAAACGTAACTTGACCAAAATCTGGAATTAAAGTTGCATCAATAGTGAAACTATTGCTTATACCATATTTCAAGTCAAGTCCTGCAGAGTATGAACTACTTGGTTTTAAGTTTTTTTGAAAATTAACTGCTGATTGTACATAAGGGTATAAAAATAATCTGGTGGGTGGATTAATTTCTTTTATATTTTTAACTAATCCCAATGATTCATGGTAATTCAAAATTCTCTCATCAACAGGACTCCAAACATAAGTTTCCTCAAAATCTTTGATATTACGCCCAAAATTTATTCCCCAATTATGATTTTTTTTATTTGGAAACCTTAATGCACTATATGGAATAATGATTTCAGTACTCCATCCACTGTCGTTTTTTTGAACTTTTGCATCAAATAATGTATTATATCTTAAACCCTCCTCATCAAATTCTCCAGTATTAAGTCCATCAATTAAGCCTCCTGAACTTGAAACAAAAAAGGTAAATCGTTCTTTTGTATTATCGTATGTGTCAATAGAAACTAAAAATTTTTCAGATATAGCATCCATTTCATCTCTTTCACTAAACTCTGATGGAATATTTTTTGGGTCTGGGTGATTCAATTGTGCTGCAACGTAAATTGCTTTGTCATTATATCCAAAGTATACGTAAGTTTCATATCCTAACGGTATTTTTTCTCCAGATCTAATTTCAGGCTGAAAAAGTGTAAAATTTGTAGCAGGAATTATTTTTTTCCATTCTTTTTCAGAGATAATTCCATCAATTTTTGGTGGAACTTGAAATCTATATGCATCAATTATTTTTCTTTCTTGAGTAATGGCATTAAATAAAAAGGTAAAAAAAAAGAATCCGTAATAGATATATTTCATTCGTATTACAAATATAATTTTATAATTTAACTTTAAATTTGATTGGATTTATGAAAACTCTAATTTTTGGTGGTGGATGTTTTTGGTGTACTGAAGCTATTTTTAAATATATGAGTGGAGTAGAAAATGTAGTCCCTGGTTACATAGGAGGAACTACTCTGAATCCAACATATGAAGAAGTTTGCACTGGAAAAACTGGTCATGCAGAAGCTGTAAAAATTTCTTATGATGAAACTAAAACAACATTAAATGAGCTTCTTAAAATCTTTTTTAAAACGCATGATCCTACAACTTTAAACCGTCAAGGAAATGACGCAGGAACTCAATATAGGTCTGTTATATTTTACGAGGATGAAAACCAATTAAATTTTTTTGAGGGGTACATTGAAACTCTTGACAGTTCTGATACATACAATTCTAAAATTGTAACTACTCTGGAGAAAAAAACAGAATTTTTTATTGCTGAGGAATATCATCACAATTATTTTGAAAAAAATCCATTTAATGGTTATTGTAACGTTGTTGTTAGACCTAAAGTTGAAAAATTTAGAAAGGATTACAAAGCGTGATTTATTTAATCAAGCCTATCTTTTTGAATAATTTTTTATAAAAAAAATTCCAAAACCATTTAAATTGTCCAAAAATAAATGCTACAATAAGTAGAATAAATTGATAAATGATAGTAACAATTATAATCCTGAGGATAATATTATCACTAGATATTGATAAATAATCCATGATAGGGTTTGATATATATAATGAACCTGATCCCGTAATACCAAATACTATGAAAATAATTAATACCTGAGTATTAGATTTTAAGCCCCATCTTTTTTTAAGTTTGTCAAACATCTATCCCTTAACTAATGTCATTATTTGATTAGCTAATTCTAGTCCAATTCTGTCCTGTGCTTCGTTTGTTGCTGCTCCAATGTGAGGTGTTAAAGAAACCTTAGGGTGCATTAGTAATTTCACCGATGGCTTGGGTTCATTTTCAAAAGTATCAATTCCTGCAAAAGCCAATTTACCGCTGTCCAATGATTCTATTAAGCTTTTTTCGTCAATCACACCTCCTCTTGCTGCGTTAATTAAACCAGCTCCTTTTTTCATAAAATTAAATTCATTTTTTCCAATAACATAATTTTTTTGAGCAGGAACGTGCAATGAAACAAAATCAGAATTTTTCAAAAGGTCAGTCATGTCAGATGACTCTAAATCAAAACTATCTTTAGCTCCAGTCACACTGTAGCTGCTTACCATATATATAAAACCTTTAGAAAGGTCATCAATTAAGTTAATTCTGTCATTTGATGTTTGTGGAGTGATCAAAAACATCATATTCAATTTATTTTTATCAAAAACATTTTTATAATTTTTTTTAAAAATATCAGCTGGTAAATCTGGTATTATTAAGCCATCAATTCCCACTTCCTTACAATTCGAACAGAATTTTTCAATTCCATATTGTAAAATTGGATTAAAATAACCCATTATAACAACGGGTATTTCTGAAATTTTTCTTAAATCCTTCAGCTGATCAAATAATAAATTAGTTGTCATTCCATTACTAAGTGCTTTTTCAGAACTTTTTTGAATAGTAGGACCATCAGCGAGAGGATCACTAAATGGTAATCCAATTTCGATCATATCAACTTGCGATTTATCTAGTTCTTTTATGATTTTTAAAGTATCATCTATCTTTGGGAAACCAGCGGTAAAATAAATTGATAGAAGATTTTCTTTCCTCTCGAATATTTGATTTATTCTATTCATCTGCTGGTTTTGTATAAATTCTTTTACCATCAATACTATGTATGTCACCAGGTGTATAATTAACCTCTTTTCTTAGTCTTCTCTCTTGAAACTGTGGTCCCAACCCAGGGGGTTTTTTCTTTGAATCCTTTATTCTGTAATCTAAATGTAGTTCTAGAGAATCTAGAATAATTTTGTAATTAATATTATTAGCTAGATTGAACATTTCCTCAGGATCATTTGAGTGATCATATAATTCAAAACCATCCTCTCCATTATCTCCCCATTTTGTAATTCTGTATCTGCTAGTTTTTATGCTGTAGCCTTCAAATACTTTATTATGTTGAGAATTCCTCCATCTTGTAAGTGCGCTTTCTCTAACTTTAAAGTCATTATTCCTAAAA
>CACLUN010000025.1 GCA_902610105.1 uncultured Bacteroidota bacterium | reverse complement strand
AGGAATTATAGCGTTGATCATTCCATTAAATAGTACAGATGGACTATTATGAGGCTGTTTCGCATAGTAACTTAGCTCCTTTTCAGTAGTAATTTTTTTTAAAACTTCAGGACTTATCCATGCCTCAGCAACAGAACCATCTTTTGGGGAATTAATTATCCCAAAGGGAACGTCTAAAACTTGATTTAGATATTTTGCGAAAGAATAGGCAACAGCACTAAAATTTGGAGTATTTTTAAAATTAGCCTGTAACCATTCGCCTTCAACATTACTAATTCGCTCCTTACTAACTTTTTCTTTTACATTAAAAAATCTGATTTTTGAGTTATTGGAATTAGCAATAGCATCCAACGAACCAATAACCGGCTCACGATTGTTTCCAGATAATGTCATTTCCATATTAGATTGACCACTTGAAAGCCAAACCTCACCAATTAATACATTATTAATTGTTTTTGTTTCACCACCACATGTAACTTGAATATTGTAAGGACCTCCAGCACTAGGTGTTTTAATTTTTACTTCCCAACTGCCATCATTTTTAACAACAGTTCTGCTAATTTTTCTAGACCATGAAGTATTAATTATAAGCTCTTGATTTTTTTGAGCTTTGCCCCAGAAATTCACATAAGATTCTTGCTGAAGAACCATGTTATCAGAGAAAAGATTACTAAACTCAATCTGACTATTTAAATTAATTGAAGCAAGAAAAATTAATACTAGTAGTAGCCTCATTTAGTATAAAAACTTCTTATCCAACTCTTCTGAATCTTTATATTTTATTCTTAAATTTTTTAATCTTAGAGTTAAATCCTCAACAACATCAGAGTAAGCTGGGTCACTGTAAACATTTTTCATCTCATTTGGGTCATTCAATCTATCATACAATTCCCATTCATCTACATCATAGTAAAACCTAACTAACTTATATTCCTTAGTGACAATTCCATAATGTCTTTTAGCCATGTGAACAGATGGATATTCATAATAATGATAATAAACCTCTTCTCTTGTCCATTTATCATTTTCACCTTTTAGAAGCGGTAAAAGGCTTTCACCTTGCATGTCCTCTGGCACATCGATCATTGCAGCTTCTAAGAATGTTTGAGCAAAATCAAGATTTTGTACCATTTCATCGTTAGTTATTCCAGGTTTGATTTTATTTGGCCATTTGATTAGTAAAGGAGTTTTAAATGACTCATCATAAATAAATCTTTTATCATACCAGCCATGTTCACCCAAATAGAAACCTTGGTCAGAGGTGTAAACTACAATTGTATTTTTATCAAGACCTGATTCTTCGAGGTAATCCAAAACTCTACCTACATTATCGTCAATTGATGATATTGTACCCAAATAATCTTGCATATACCTTTGAAATTTCCACTTCATTTTTTCCTCATCATTCATTCCTGGCCAATTTTCTCTAAAATCATTATTAATTTTATCCAAAATAAGCTCATATTTAGCTTTTTGCTCATCATTTGCTCGTTTAGTGTACGGACCATGAAAATCATTTGGATTTTCTCTTAATTGCATACCATCTCCCCTTATATAAACGATTTCTGGTTCTACTTTACCCATTTCTTTTATAGTTTCAGGCCTAACTTTACTATCATGAGAATACCTCATATGAGTCAAAATATTCATTTCTGCAGATTTCGCAGCACTTCCTCTGTTTGAATAATCATCAAAAAGTGTTTCTGGCTCAGGGAACTCCATTTCATAAAACTCGGCAAATTTTTCAGTGCTTGGCCACCATGGTCGGTGAGGAGCTTTGTGTAAATACATCATCATAAAAGGTTTACTTTCATCTCTTTTTGTTTTAAACCAGTCAAGTGTTAAGTCAGTTATAATATCTGTAACATAACCAGTAATTAAAGTGTCTTTTTTCTTTCCCAAGAAAAGTGGGTTAATATAGCTTCCTTGACCGGGAAGAATCAAAAAATCATCCACTCCTTTAGGATTATTTCCAAAATGTAATTTTCCATACATAGCTGTTTGATAACCTGCCTTTTGAAATAACTGCGGAAATGTTACTTGTGTTGTATCAAACTTAGCATGGTTATCAATTTTTCCATTTAAATGGCTATGTTTTCCTGTGAGAATCACGGCTCTTGACGGAGCACATATTGAATTAGTTACACAAGCATTTGTAAATAAAATTCCATCATTAGCAATTCTATCAATATTTGGGGTTTGAATTAGTTTATCACTGTATGCACTAATTGCTTGATAGGCATGATCGTCAGACATAATAAATAGTATATTAGGTCTTTCATCTTTATCGGCACATCCAGCGACGAACATTAAGATTATTAATAGGTAAATATTTCTCATTTTTTATAATTCTGGTTAATTGTTGTTTTGTTTGCATTCAAATCAAGTTTAATCTCCTCCATTTTTTTAGATAAATTATCTAAAATTTCAGGATAAGTATCTGCTAAATTGTTTGACTCGCTAAAATCATCATATAAGTTATATAATTCTTTAGTATTTTCCTCATAAAATTGAACTAGTTTCCACTCTTTATTTCTAATAGCTGAACCTGGTTTCCAAAGACTTCCATGGTAGTGAGGAAAATGCCAAAAAATATAATCTCTATCAAACTCTTTTTTAAAAAATAAATTATTTAAGTCTTTTCCGTCAATGTTTTTGATATTATATTTTGCACCAAGTGCATTCAAAATAGTTGGAAATAAATCATATGATACGACTGGTTCGTATATTATTTCTCGGTATGCTTGTCCAGGAAGTTTAATAAGCTGAGGTATTTTAATCCCCCCTTCATATAACCATCCTTTTCCAGCTCTTAATGGATATACTGATGTTGGTGCTACTTTTCCTTGGGTAGATAATCCACCATTATCTGATGTAAATACAATTAACGTATTATCAAAAAGCTCATTTTTCTTTAAATAATTTATGATTTTACCAACATTATTATCTGTAGCATGAACCATAGATGCATACTTAGGATTTCTGTGATTAAGGACTGTTTTTGCATCACCTTCTTTTTTGGTTATTGGTTCTTTATCTTCATAACCATTTAATTTTTCAAGGTAATAATCATAGAATTCTTTATTTTCTTGAATTGGTGTATGGACATTATAAAAAGATAAAAAAGCAGCAAAGGGTTTTGATTTGTCTCTAGAGTCAATGAAATCAATTGTCTCGTTTGTAAGTCTATCAGTTAAATATTCTCCGTCTGGTCCATCGTTTAGCCTTGGATTTTTATAAGGAGAGTAATACCCTCCCATTGGACTTCCCTTCTCAAAACCTCCAATATTGATATCGAAGCCCTGGTCCTCAGGGTAATAACCCTCGCTTCCTAAATGCCATTTTCCAGAATAAAAGGTTTTGTAACCATTCATTTTTAAAACTTCAGCAATAGTCGTTTCGCTTAAAGGGAGTTCATTTCTATCCTTCGGGCCATTTAAAATATTCTTATTAATATCATAGTAATTTTGCTCCTCAAGACCAGGAATCCAATCTGTAATGTTCAAACGAGCAGGATGTTTACCCGTCATTATAGAAGCTCTTGTGGGAGAGCATACTGAACTTGAAGCATATGCGTTAAAAAACAGCATACTGCTTAAACTTAACCGGTCAATATTATATGTTTCATAAAAATCTGAGCCATTATATGAAACATCTGTCCATCCAAGATCATCAACTAGTATAAAAAGAAGATTAGGATTGTTCGTCGGCTTTGAACAAGAGAACAATAATAAAATAAAATAAAGACAAATTTTATGCATTTTATCTTCCTCTTTTTGTTTTTACAATGATTACACCATTTCCGGCTCTTGAGCCATAAATAGCTGCAGCAGCATCTTTAAGTATTGAAATTGATTCTATATCATTTGGATCAAGATTTTCAATTGTTGATTCCATCCCATCAACTATAATTAGTGGAGGGTGAGAAAAATTTCTAATAACAAAAGAGGAAAAGTCATCTGGTGCATTGTTATCAGATTTTTTTACAGTTAATCCTGAAATTTGCCCTTTCAATGTCTCATTCGTATCATAACTTGCACCAATAATCAATTTTTCACCGTCCAAAACTTGAGTTGAGTTTAATGAAGATTTTTTTAATTCTAAACCATATCCGGTATCATATTTTTCATCGGATTTGATATCACCACCTAAATTAATTGAAGAACAAGAAAGAGTTAAAACATATATTAAAACAATTGATCTCATGTGCTTTAAATATAAAAAAAAGGACCCAAATAATGAGTCCTTTTTTTATGAATAAACTAAGTTATTTCGTATTAATAACCTGGATTTTCTACTAAGTTAGGATTATCAGCAATCCTTCCATTACCAATTGGCAACCAATACATTCTTTCAACGAATGGTGTATTTTGTGAAAAATTCCATCTCCATCTTCTTGCCTTATACATTCCATCGGATCCTCTTCTAAACCATTTTATTCCCCATTTAGGTTTCATATGGATTGCAGCCTCTGCATCTCTCCATGTTTTTAGATCAGTCAAATGATGATTTTCACCGTACAACTCAACAAATCTTTCGTTTTTAATTCTTGCTAATGTAACTTGTTGTTTTGGTGGCATACCAACTCTATTTCTAACCGCATTCAACATTTGTTTTGCTCTGATTGGCTTTCCAATTTCAAAAGCAGCTTCAGCAGCATTGAGATACATTTCACCAGTTCTAAAAACCACATAATCCATACCATCATTATTATAAGCAATAAACTCATAGCTTCCATCTAATGGCACTCTATGTTGAGCAAGTCTCCCTCCTCTATTTCTATTTCTAGGTGGAGCTCTTCTAGGAGCTACATCACCACCTCGTCCTTTAACATTAGGATTAATGGCTCCGATGGTATTATCATGGAACCAAACACTACGTCCTGCAAAAACCTCTTCAGGTGTCCATGCTTTTGCTAAATATCTTGGATCTTTTTGATATACGACATCCTCAATATCAAACCATGTTCTGTTGTTAAATAATCTTCTGTTTTTGTTTCCAGGTGAACCATCCTTGTACTCAAATCTTTCAGCTGATGCTTCATAGATATGGATGTTAGAACCCCAACCCGCTTTAAAACCATCGGGCATTGAGAAATAACCGTGTTGATGAGTTTTACCCAAACCAACGTCGTATTGAGTGACAAAAATCTGCTCACTATTACCTTCCAAAGTTAAGACCTCTGAAAATGTTTTTTGATAAGTACCACCTCCAGTGTGTAATGGGTGTTTACCACTGTCAATTATAGCGCTTGCTGATGCATGAGACATTGTGTAATACCCACCAGCTAAACTAGCTGGGATTGATGTTAACCCGTCTGCAGATTGCGGGTGATATTTTGCAATCCTAGCAGCATAAAGTGAAGCTCTACTTTTTAATGCATGGGCAGCCCATTTTGTAGCTTTTCCAACCATTGCTTCACCAGGAAGAGCAGCAATCGCAGCATCACAGTCCGCAATGATTTGATCATAGGTGTCTTGTAATGTAGATCTAGGAGTCATTAGCTCGTCATACGATGCATCGAGCTGTTTTGGAACTAATTCTATTGGTACTCCACCATATCTTTTGGCCATTTCAAGATACATAAAGGCCCTTAAGAATTTAGCTTCACCAATTTGCTGAGAAATTGTAGTTGGATCAAAGGTAGCCTCATTAAGAATTTCAATGATTTCATTAGCAGATCTTATATTTGAATAGGCCCAGTAGTTTGAAGCTTCATTAGCTCCACCACTGTTCGGTATTTGATAAGATACTCCGATTGCTCGCTGCCATGGAGCCATTAGGGTACCTTCACCACCAACAACCCAATCATGAAATCTCCAATGTTTATCATTCAAATTACTACCATCTCTCTGACCTCTATGATCATTAACTTCCCAACGGGTTTGATGATATATTTTCGTTAAAAACGCCTCCACTAATTTTGGATCGTTTTTAACAGCATCTTCTGCAATCATGTTAGTAGGTAGCAGATCTAGGTCAGCACATCCTACAAATAACATCATTGGAAGAACAAAGCAAAGTGTTTTTATTATTTTATTCATAATTAATTGCAATTTAATTCTTTTTATATTTTTTTAAAAATTAATTTTTAAACCAGTGGTCCAAGACTTTGTTGTTGGATACCTATTTTGATGACTTCCAGTAACTTCTGGGTCATAATATCCTGACCATATATCCAAATTATCTAAAGTAAATACATTATTACCTGCTATATATAACTGAAGTGCATCAAGACCAAGACTATCTGTGATATTCTTAGGAATATTGTAACCAATATTTAATGTTTTTAGTCTTAAATATATAGCGTCAATTCTGGTAAAGTCATTAGAACGACTACTAATTGCAGGTACACCACCAGTATTGTTAGCAGGCGGGAATCTACCCAAGATCTCGACATCACCATTAGCTCCTTTTATTGACCTATTATCATATGCGATATTTGTAGGAATTGATTGATGACTGTTTAGTCCTTGCCAACTCTGAGGGCCACCAAATTGGATTGAATATCCTGCAGCTCCTTGCCACAATGCACTTACACTCCAATTTCCCCATTTCGCATTTGTCCATGTACTAAAATTCCATTTAGGCATGCCACCCTTTCCTATTATCACTTGATCTTTCCAATCTATCAAGCCATCTCCATTTTGATCAACAAAGATTAAGTCACCAACAATTACTGTTTGGTTACCGGCATTATCTGCATCGACTGGATGATTATCAATTTGATTTTGAGATGTGAAAAATCCAGTAGTGTTGAAGCCCCACTGAAGATCATCCCATTGACCTGTTCTAGAATACCTTGCATTATAAAGGGCATTTGCAGCAGCTACTGATGCATCTACACCATCGGTTGGGAGAATATTTTCATCCCATGAAACATATTTTCCTCTAGCCCATGAAATCATAGGATTAATCTCATAACTAACAGAACCAATCTTTCCTTGATGCTTCAACATTAAATCAAAACCTCTATTATCTCTGGTATTTAGGTTTGTTCTTGGAAGACTAGCACCAAAGTTGAAAGGCACTCCTTCTGTTGGTATAGCTAAAATATCTTCTCTTAATCTATAGAAAACGTCTAATTCAAAACCAAGTCCTCCATCCCACAATGTTCCCTCAATTCCAACATTAGCAATTTTCATAGTTTCCCAAGTTACAAGAGCGTTAGCTAAACCAGCTGAGGAAATAATTGGATATGGATCGCCGTTAAATAAATAAAACCCATTAGCAATATTATAACCTGTTAAAAAGTCAAAGTTTGATACTGCATCGTTACCCATAATTCCATAAGATGCTCTCAATTTTAAATTATTCCACGAAGAATTATCTTTCATGAAATCTTCCTCGGATATTCTCCATCCAAAACTTAAACTTGGAAAATAACCCCAACGACCTTCGATTGAATATCTTGCAGTCGCATCTGCTCTCATTGTTGCAGAAAATAAGTACTTATCCTTGTAGCTATAATTAACCCTACCTACATAACTAGATCTTGCACTTTCGGAGAAAATTTCAGCATTATCTAATTCGGCTCTGGATGAATAATTCAAATACGGAGCCTCAAAAGATAATGGGTCAGTCCTAGATCCCATTAAGTAATCTCTTTTAAATGTAGTTGACTCGGCAACAAACAATGCGTTTAATACATTATCTCCCCATTCCTTATCGTATGTAACTGTTAGCTTGGGCAACAGTTCCATATCCCTGTCAGCATTTACACTAATTACGTCTCTGTTTACATATCCAAACAAAGTGTATATTTCAGGTGTAGATGGGTCATAGTTGTAAGCAGCAAATCTTTTTTGAATATTTTTGTTCCACTCATTTTGAGCTTCCATATTTAAAGAACCTGTTATTGACATTCCAGGAATAAAGGGAACATCATATGAAAGACTTATCGCTCCTCTTAAGTTATTATCGCGGTTAACTATTGTACCTGCAAAATCCTTTTTAATCAAATAATTTGGGGCATAGACCGTAGCTGCACCTGCGTGGGATGCATATGACGGATCTGGATACTCGTACAAATATGTTGGTTTACCAGAATTTAACCTTGTGTATAAAGTTTGTGTTTGAAAATTTGCTTTATCAAGAGTAGTCTGGAAATATGAAAGGTCTAACCTTGCAGTCAAATTTTCTGTCAAATTTACATCTAAATTTGATCTTATATTATACCTAGTATGAGTATAATCAGCACCCTCTAATTGACTCTCAGTATCAGTGAATCCAAGTGAAATAAAATATCCAATATCTTTACTTCTTCCTCTTGCACTTAAATTATGCTGAGTTTGTAATTGCCAATCTTTGTAAATCATGTCTCTCCAGTCATTTCCTGCAAAATCTTCACCAGTTGTGCTATCATAAACCTGCTTTCTTTCATTATCCCACGCTAAATAAGGAGGCATCAAATCAGCTAACGGCTGACCTTGTTCATTAAAAGCTAAATCAACATATTGATTTGCTGTCAATGTCCTAGGCTCGAAAGTTAGTCCTGACCATGAAGCTGTTCCATTATAAATAAATTTTGCTCCTTCTCCTCTGTCTGTTCCTCTTTTAGTGGTTATCAAAATAACTCCATTTCCAGCTCGAGCTCCATAAATTGAAGCTGCTGCATCTTTCAGAACTGAAATATTTTCAATGTCATTTGGATCAACTTGACCAAATGTAGCTACTATTCCATCAACGATTATGAGTGGGGCTTCAAAGTTTCTAATTCTCAAGGTAGCAAAATCCTCACCAGGAAGACCAGAACCTGATCTTACTGACAGTCCGGCAGCTTGACCCATTAATAATTGACTTGTGTTTGGAGTAGGTCTTAAGTTAATTTCTTCACCAGAAATCGATGCAACGGCACCGGTCAGCGTTTTTTTCTGCTGAGTACCATAACCAACCACAACAACCTCCTCTAGCCTAGAGACATCCTCTTGCATAACGACATTCATTGATGCTGATGCACCTAATTCTTGCGTTAAGTAACCAATGTATGAGAAAACAATCGTTGCAGCATCCCCAACATTGAGTTGAAAATTGCCATCAAAATCTGAAACTGTTCCATTACTTGTTCCTTGCTCAACTATACTAACACCAGGGAGAGGATTACCTTCGCTATCAGCTACAGTACCACTAATAATATTTTGTGAGAATATTATATTGGTAGATAATAAAAAAGCAAATAAAAAGAATAGACTTCTGTAAACATTCTTTGTATTCATAATAAATATTTTGTTGTTTTTGCGGGTTAAATATAAATAAAAAAAAATACCCTTCCAAGAATATCTCAATAAAACCTATTTGAAATTTTTAAAAACTCAACAGGAAGCAGTGTTTTTTGCGATATTAATAAAAATAATAGTTTTTGTTACTCAACTGACTTTTTATTAATCAAATGGCACGATTGTAAAACTGTAGCTATAGTTTCCTGGGTAAATGGTATACTTTGGTAGTGTTCTTGCGCCCCAGCTATTATCACCTCCTACACCCATTTGTTTTAGATCTACGTTCAGACTTATAAATTCTCTTTTAGGTACATCTACAGGTTTTCTTTGCATTTTTACAAGTCTTTGTCTTACTGCCAATGTTTCACCAGGTTTTTGAGCAATTAAACCATCATCAAAATCCTCAATTGTATTGTAATGGGCACTAAATGAAATGAATGGCTCACCCTTTATTTCAAATCCGATTTTGTCTTTATTTGAAACTTTTAACCATCTTACATCTGTCCTGTAACCGTTTTCCTGTGGTCTTGAGTAATCAAAACCTAAATCTTCAACAAAACCTTTGTACAAACCCACAAATGCAGAGGATTTTCTATCAATGTAATTTTCATGTGGACCTCTGCCGTACCATGATACCTCAGAGTATTGTTTTGGAATTGTAAAATTCATACCAAATCTTGGAATTTCAGCATCCTTCAATTTACCTCCATAAACAAAATCATTTTTAACTTTTAAAACTCCCTTTGAATTGATTGTGTAGGTTATTTTGTTGTTTGAGCCTACATTATTTAATTTATAATTAACAATAACCTCTACTAAGTTTGCGTCTATTTTATTAGTAACGATACTTTCAAGCTGCCTACTATTTGATGCTGTTTTCCATTCAATGGATCTTAATGGTAAATTATTTCCATAATCATTGTCTATTGATGCTCTCCAAAAGTTTGTATAGGGACTAGACTTGATAAATTCATTATCACTAAAGTTATAGCTAAGTAGAGATCCATTTTCTTTATCAAATACAAGACTAACTAAGCTGTTAGAAACTTTTAAGTTTACCTTATTACTACTAATTTTTAATCTTTTACCCTTGTTACTTGATCGCAAAGAGTATTCCGAACGCTTGTAAAACATTTGATCTGAAATTAATATTTCGCCACTGCTAACCAGCGGCTCTTTTCCTTTTGAAATCCCGTAAGCATTTACAAAATACTCAGCGAAAGGATCAAAAGAAAAATCTTTAAAGGGATTGTCAATAATTATGAATTCTTGAGGTTTGATATTAAAACTTATCAATTCACTTTTTACGCTTTCACCATTTTCAATTAAATCAAAGCGAAAATCAAAATCAATTAAATTTTTAAAGAAAAATCTATTTTCAATTTTTATTTTATCTCCATTTCCTAGAATTGAAACTTTCGCATCTTGATAAACGTGCTTAACCTCATTCAAAGCAGGGTGTGGAGTTCGATCTGAATTTACAAGACCGTTCATGCAAAAATTAGAGTCATTATAATAACTATTAGGTGCGTAATCCCCACCATATGCCCAATATTTCTTACCATCCTTAAATTCAGCAAGACCTTGATCAACAAAGTCCCATATAAATCCACCTTGCATTTGTCTTTCTGCATACACCATATCCCATAAGTCTTTCAAGTTACCATTACTATTACCCATAGCATGAGAATATTCTGCCCAAATAAACGGTCTACTTGGGAATTTATTTAAATAAAACTTTCTCAAATTATTCATTTGAAAATACATCCATCCAAAAAAATCAGTGTGAGGTTCTAAATCAATTCCAACAAGTTCTTTGTCAAGAGGTCTTTCGGAAGTTCTTTCATAAAAAACCAACCTAGATGAATCTTGCTCTTTTAGCCACTTATATCCCTCAACGAAAATTGGCCCATCACCAGCTTCGTTACCTAGAGACCATACAACGATTGATGGATAATTTTTATCTCTTTCAAACATCCGAACCCATCGGTCCATGTGCATTTCATCAAACTCAGGCTTATATGCAGGGGAATTTTCTTTTTTATAACCAAATCCATGACTCTCAACATTTGCTTCATCTATGACGTATAGGCCATATTTATCGCACAACTCATACCAGTAAGGGTCATTTGGGTAATGTGATGTTCTGACAGAGTTAATGTTATTTTTTTTCATGATTTCGATGTCTTTAATCATTGACTCTCTTGAAACCACATGTCCAGTGAATTCATCATGTTCATGTCTATTGACACCCTTAAATAGTATTGGTTGATTATTAATAAGAAATTGGCCATCCTTTAGTTCAATTCTTCGAAATCCAGTTTGAAAATCAATTTTTTGGTAAAAACCATCCGAATCCACTAACTCAATAAGTACATTATATAGATTAGGAATCTCAGCTGACCAAAGTTCTGGTGAGTTTACAACTCCGTTTAGTGTTATTTTTTTTGATTGGTCACTCTCAATAGTACCATCTTTTTCATTTTGATAAACAACTTCTTGATCATTGAAAATTTTTGTTTTAAGAGTATATTCTTTTGGTGAGTTGTTATAATTTTTTAAATCAACTTCAAAATTTAAATCAGCTTTATCTAAATTATTACTTAAGCTACTTTTAAGAAAGTAATCTCTAACTGCTAATTTAGGTTGAGCATATAAAAATATGTCTCTTTCAATTCCACTTAATCTCCAAAAGTCTTGATCTTCAATATATGTACCATCTGACCATCTTATTACCTTCATGACAAGTTGATTTACACCTCTATTTACATATTTACTAATGTCAAACTCTGCAGGTGTTTTACTTCCCTCACTGTACCCAACAAAATCTCCATTAATCCACAGATAAAATGCTGAGTTTACAGCTCCAAAATGAATAAATATTTGCTTATCATTCCAATCTTTATCTACAGTAAATTCTCTGTGATACAATCCCACTGGATTGTACTCTTTTGGCATGTAAGGAGGATTAATTTCATATGGATAAACAATGTTAGTATATAAAGGAAAGTCGTCAGTATGGAATTGCCAGTTTGAAGGAACAGGAATCTTTTGCCAATCATCTTTACCAAAATCAATTTTAAAAAAA